>NZ_JBGLYM010000018.1:0-133093 GCF_047303955.1 Pseudomonas sp. Pseusp88
ATTTCTGCCTGTCTCGTGGGCTCGGAGATGTGTATTTGAGACAGGGGTGGTGGCGGTTCGTGAGTTGCGACCTCAATAGCACGCTGTGGGACCGGCCTTGGGCGCAAAGCTTATTCCCGGCTAAAGCCGGTCCCATGCACTGTCCATAGGAGGATGCCCATGACCTTTCACGCCGTGGCCGACCTGAACCGGTTGACCGACGCTCACCCCCTGCGGGTAAAGGCCGGCTGCGCAGAGGTGGTGTTGCTGTCCAATGCAAACCAGATACATGCCTTCCAGGCCAATTGCCCCCATGCCGGTGCTCCATTAGAGAAAGGCGCGATCTGCGAGGGCTACCTGATCTGTCCCTGGCACAAGGCGGCGTTCGCCATTGATAGCGGCGAAGTGTGCGAGCCCCCGGCCCTGGCAAGTCTCGAGCGCCATGCTGTACGTATCGAAGGCAGCACAGTCTGGGTAGACGATCAGCCGCTGCCTTGCGCTGACAAACCTGCCGAGCCCGACAATCGCTGCTTTGTTGTCATTGGAGCAGGTGCCGCAGGTTCAGCGGCAGTCGCCGCATTGCGGGCCAAGGGCTACACCGGGCAACTGCTCTGGATCGATCAGGAACAGCGCAGTGCCTACGACCGAACCGCACTGAGCAAGTTTGTCCTGGCCGGTGAAATGCCCCCGACACAAGTCCCGTCCTTGCTCGAAGACAGCTTTTATCAAACTGAACAGATACAACGCCTGCACGGACGAGTGCCGAGGGTCGATAGCCATACGAAAACCATCAGCCTCGAGGACGGTCGCAGCCTGATCTATGACGCCGCGCTGCTGGCGACCGGCGGTATTGCCCAGCGCCCGCAGATCGAGGGCGCCCACCTGCCCGGTGTATTCGTCCTGCGCTCCCTGGCCGACGCGCAGCAACTGCTGAGCGTTGCCGTGGCCAATGCCCGCGTGACGATTATTGGCGACAGCTTTATCGGCCTGGAAGCCGCTGCGGCACTGCGCAAGGCCGGGCTCGAGGTCCATGTAGTCGCCCGCCATGAGGTGCCGTTTCAAAAGCAGATGGGCGAACGTATCGGCCGCGCGCTGCGTACGTTGCATGAGCGTAATGGCGTTGTCTTCCATACCGGCACCGAGCCGATATTGCTGGAGGGAGCCGCGAAGGTAAACGCGGTGGTACTGGCTAACGGCGAGCGCCTGGAAACTGACCTGGTCCTGATCGGCACCGGCGTCACACCGGCAACCGAGCCAGCGCGTGAACTGGCCCTGGCCGATGATCACTCCCTCTGCGCCGATGCCGATATGCGGGTGGCCGACGGCCTATGGGCAGCGGGCGATATGGTGACCTTTCCCTTGGCCGGCCGCCCGGTGCGTATCGAGCATTGGCGCGTGGCCCAGCAACAGGCTCGTATTGCCGCCAGCAACATGCTCGGTGAGCAACGCGAGTTCGCCGACGTGCCGTTTTTCTGGACCTACCACTATGGCAAGACCTACGAAGTGTTGGGTTATGCCCGGGATTGGAACCGTATCGAGTATGTCGGTGAGCCCGAGCAATATGCCTTTATCGCGTTGCTGTGTGTCGACGATCAGGTGGAGTCAGTGGTGGCCTGCGGGCGTCAGCGCATCATGGCCCTGCTGTCACAGCGGATGAAGCGGGCGTTGTCGTGCGATGAGGCGATGCTGATTACAGCGAGCTGATGTGGGACCGGCTACAGCCGGGAAGAAAAGGGTCGGGACAAGGAGATTCGCTGGTTGTATCTGCCGCTTCCCGGCTGAAGCCGGTCCCCCACTATCGAACGCATAAAATCGACCGTTTAACCCGAGCGATTCGCTGAAACACTTGTCATACTGCGCACCGCCTACATCGCATGTCAGACGGTGCGCCCACCCAGTGAAGAAAATCGACGTTGTATCCTACGAAGAATTGAATGAAATTCAGCGCCAGCAGCTCGAATCCCTTGAGATTCTGCCTGAGCAGTTGGCCTTCTCCGGCGATATCTATTGTGCATTGAACACGCTGCTAATCAAGCCCAGCGGTGATGTCGCCGGGTTTGCCCTGCTGGTCGAAGACGTGCCCCGCGGTTTTTTCCTGCTCAAGCGCCGTACCTGCCTGCCCCACTGGGCGCAAGCGGATGCGGCGACCCTGCACGCCTTGCAGATCGATCACCGTGTTCAGGGCCAGGGGTTGGGGAAGGCCTTTTTGCAGGGGCTGCCCCAGGCCGCCCGGCTCAAATGGCCCGAGGTGGAACAACTGATGCTGTCGGTGGATGCCGATAATCAGGCGGCGATAAACCTATATCGCAACCAGGGTTGGGTCGATACCGGCCAGGCTTATGAAGGACGCATTGGTTATGAGCGCCGCATGGTGCTGGCGCTATAACCACTGTCCGTATACCGTTTAATGGGTATCGGGCTTTTGAAACTTACTTTCATGCCAAGATCGCCATGTCACGTCGCCTGCAACACCTCATCCGCCTTGCCACCGGCATTCTGGATCACCAGATGAATGAAGTGCAGCTTGGTAATCACCGGCGGTGGCAGGACGAACGGATAGAAGTCCGGCTGCCCCATGCTGCGTGACAGTTCATTGAGCATGCCGGCCAGTTCGATCCAGGCGTTGACGAACGCGAGGAACGCCGGGCCGCCGGGATGCTGCGGGTCATAGAGGGTTTCCAGAGGGAATGGCTGGTAGTCCAGGTCCATTTCCCGGGCGCTCATGCCGAAGCCCAGGGCCGTGTCGACCGCATCCATCATATGCAGGTAGTGAGCCCAGGTTTCAGCCCAGTCCTCCCAAGGATGCATCGTGGCGTAAGCACTGACGAAGCCTTGCTGCCAGTCGTCGGGGGTGCCGTTCTGGTAGTGGTTTTCCAGAGCGTCGGCATAACTGGCGCGCTCGTCGCCGAACAACTGGCGAAAGCCGTCGATCCAGAAACTGTCGGCAATCAGCCGATCCCAGTAGTAGTGGCCGACCTCATGTCGGAAATGTCCGAGCAAGGTGCGATACGGCTCATGCATTTGCACACGAATCGCTTCGCGATGGGCGTCGTCCGCTTCCTTGATATCCAGGGTGATCAGACCATCGGCATGACCGGTCATGGGCCGCTTGCCTTCCAGGTCAATGCCGACAAAATCGAATGCCAGGCCATTCTGTTCACTCACCGACTTGGGAATGACCGGCAGGCCCAGGCTGATCAATTGCGCCACCATCCGCCGCTTGGCGGTCTCGACCTTGCGCCAGCGATCGCCGTTCTCCGGGATCGACAGATCGGGAATGGTGCGATTGAGGCTGCACGCGATGCAAAACTCACCGGTTGACCAGGCCGGGAACAGCCAGTTGCAGGCCGCCGGGGTTTCCAGATTGGCGCAGCGTCGATACAGACCGCGTCCTGGCTCGTCTAGGACGCGCCAGACGTTGAAATCATGGTCCGGCTCGATAGCCGCCACGCGCCCGGGTTCCGGCAAGTAACCCAGCTCCGCCGAGCAGGCCAGGCACTGGGTATTGGGAAAAAAGATCGACTGCCCGCAGCGGCATTGCCAGACCTTGCTGTTGCGCCGGGTCTCGCTGACGAAGGGCGCAGCAATGCGGGAAGTAAGTTGGTCGAAATAGCGGAACATGTCGATCTCCTTGAGGACATGCACTAGATCATGGCCGGTTGTAGGGGTTCCGTTTATTTCGTGAGGAACATATTCAGGGCAAACGATGAAGTCCAAGCAGGCTATGTGGGAGCGAATTCATTCGCGAAAGCGATATTCCCGTCGATGAATATGTGGCGGTTGTCTCGTCCTCTTCGCGAATGAATTCGCTCCCACAATTCAGTCGTGCAAGTCGCTGCCACAAGAACGCGGTCCGTTAATCCACCGCTACACCCTGCTTCCCAAGAAACGCCACAAACGCTTCTTCGTCCAGCACCTTGAGCCCCAACTCATTGGCCTTGGCCAGTTTCGACCCGGCGCCCGGCCCGGCGACCACGGTATGGGTCTTGGCCGATACCGAGCCGGCCACCTTGGCGCCCAGGCCTTCGAGCTTGCTCTTGGCCACATCGCGGCTCATCAGTTCCAGAGAGCCGGTCAAGACCCAGGTCTGGCCGGCCAGCGGCAAGCCTTCCACGGTCTTTTTCTCGCTGTGCCAGTGCATGCCGAAGTCCTTGAGCTGGGCTTCGATGGCCTTGGCCAGTTCGACCTGCGCAGGCACATCGAAATAGTCGCGCACGGCCTTGGCCTGTTTCTCCGGCAGGGTCTGGCGCATGTCCAGCCAGTCGGCGGCGATCACAGCCTCCAGCGAGCCGAACCTGTCCGCCAGCTTCTGCGCGCCACCGGGGCCGACCGACGGAATGTTGAGCTTGTCGAGCATCCCGGCCAAGTCGGCGCTGGCAGCAAACTCGGCACTCAGGTCGCCCTCCCCCTGCAACTCCAAGCCGCACTCGGCGGGATCACGCAGGGCCTTGATGACTTGCTGATTGTGTTCGTCCTCGAAGAAGCTGTGGATCTCGTGGGCCACTTCCAGGCCGATATCCGGCAGGTACGTCAGAACCTGCGGCAAAGCCTGTGCGACGCGCTCCAGGGAAGCCAGGGAGCGGGCCAGGACCTTGGCCGTCTCTTCGCCGACATCAGGAATGCCCAATGCATAGATAAACCGCGCCAGGGTCGGTTGACGGCTGTCGGCAATAGCCTTGAGCAGCTTGTTGCTGGAGATCTCGGCAAAGCCCTCCAGATCGATAATGTCGTCGTACTTGAGCTTGTACAGATCGGCGGGCGAGCCAATCAGCTTTTCATCCACCAATTGCTCGATGGTCTTGTCGCCCAAACCTTCAATATCCATGGCACGACGCGACACGTAGTGGATGATCGCCTGCTTGAGTTGCGCACCACAGGCCAGGCGGCCAACGCAGCGATATACCGCGCCTTCGCTGACGGTTTCCTTGCCCTTGCTGCGCTTGATCAGTTGCGTGCGCTCGACATGGGAACCGCACACCGGGCAGCTCTCGGGCACCTGCACGGCCCGGGCATCTTGCGGGCGACGCTCCAGGACAACCTGCACCACTTGGGGAATCACATCGCCAGCACGACGAATGATCACGGTGTCGCCGATCATCACGCCCAGCCGCGCGACTTCGTCCATGTTGTGCAGGGTGGCATTGGCCACGGTGACACCGGCGACCTTGACCGGCTTGAGCCGTGCCACCGGAGTCACGGCGCCGGTACGGCCTACCTGAAACTCGACATCGAGCAGTTCAGTCAGCTCTTCCAGCGCCGGAAACTTGTGAGCAATGGCCCAACGTGGCTCACGGGCGCGAAAACCGAGTTCGCGCTGGGACGCCAGGTTGTTGACCTTGAACACCACGCCGTCGATTTCATAGGGCAGCGACAGGCGCCGCTCACCGATGTCCTTGTAGTACGCCAGGCATTCTTCAATGCCATTGGCCAGCTTCAGCTCGCGGCTGACCGGCATGCCCCATTCCTTGAGTTTATTGAGGTTGCCGATATGGGTGTCGGCAAACTCGGCGGATACCTGGCCCAGACCGTAGGCGCAGAATTCCAGAGGGCGATTGGCGGTGATCTTCGAATCCAGCTGACGCAGGCTGCCCGCCGCGGCATTACGCGGGTTGGCGAAGGTCTTGCCGCCAATTTCCTGCTGACTGGCGTTCAAGCGCTCGAAACCGGCCTTGGACATGAACACCTCGCCGCGCACTTCCAGGGTCTGCGGCCAATCACTGCCATGCAACTTAAGGGGAATATTGCGCACGGTGCGCACGTTGACACTGATGTCTTCCCCGGTGGTGCCGTCGCCACGGGTCGCACCACGGACCAGAGCACCATCGACGTAAAGCAGGCTGACCGCCAGGCCGTCGAGTTTCGGCTCGCAGCTGTACTGCACCGCCGCGCCGCCGCCGAACAGATCACCGGCGGGTAGATCCAGGCCCTCGGTGACACGGCGGTCGAACTCGCGCATGTCGGTTTCTTCGAAGGCGTTGCCCAGGCTGAGCATCGGTACTTCATGACGCACCTGAGTGAAGGCCGACAGCGCCGCGCTGCCGACCCGCTGTGTCGGCGAGTCAGGCGTGACCAGATCCGGGTGTTCTGCTTCCAGCGCCTTGAGTTCGTGGAACAGGCGGTCGTACTCGACATCAGGGATGCTCGGTTCGTCGAGGACGTGGTAGCGGTAATTGTGCTGGTCCAGCTCTGCACGCAGTTCCAGGATTCGGCTTTCGGCGGCGTTCATACGGTGTTCTCTCGAAAAGCAAAAGAGCAGCCGGGGCTGCTCAATATTTGAATCGGTCGGGTTACCGGGGAGGCTGTGCAAGCAAATTCTGTGGGAGCGAATTCGCCCCCACAATGGCCTCTTACCGACGCTGCGTCAGGGCACGACGCTCAAATTCGACAATGCGCTGACGGTAGTGTTCGATGGTTTGCGCGGTCATGACGCTGCGCTGGTCATCTTTCAATTCGCCGTTCAACTCGTGGGCCAGCTTGCGGGCAGCGGCAACCATGACATCGAAGGCCTGCTTCGGATGACGCGGGCCCGGCAGACCGAGGAAGAAACTCACGGCGCGGGTGCTGAAGTGGTCGATATCGTCCAGATCGAAGATGCCCGGCTTGACCGCGTTGGCCATGGAAAACAGTACTTCGCCATTGCCAGCCATGCTTTCGTGGCGATGGAAAATGTCCATCTCGCCGAAGCGCAGGCCACTTTCCAGGATGTTCTGCAACAGCGCCGGGCCCTTGAAGCCGCTTTCATCGCGGGAAATCACGCTGATCACCAGTACTTCCTCAACAGGCGCCAGGTCCTTGTCTTCGGTGATGCGCTGTGACGGCTTATCGTCCGGGAAGTCATCGTCGCGGGCACTGAACAGGCTCGGGGTCGCTTCGACCTCAAGGTTCAGATCACCCTGCTGCGGCTCGTCCTTGCGCTTGCGCTTGCCTTCACGGGGAGTGGCAGACATGGAAGGCAGATCGTGTTCGTCGAGCTGCGGCTCTTTGTGTGTATCCAGCACCCGCGCCGGGCCAAGCAACTCCGCAGACGACGGTTCATCGTCGTCCGGCAGGTTGGAAAAGCTGCGGTCGAGCCTGAATTTCAACTTGCCCTTGCCGCCACGCATCCGCCGCCAGCCATCAAAAAGAATACCGGCGATGACAATGATGCCGATGACGATCAGCCACTCGCGCAGACCGATTTCCATGTAATCCAGTGCCTCTATGAAAAATGCTTGAAATATAAGGGGCTTAAACCCCTTTAAAACGTGGTGCCAAGTCTATGTTCTAACTGGCATTTTGCCCACGCGAAAAGTAAAAAGTGGACATTAAGCTAGCACGACCAAAGGTAACTTTACACCGGTTGTTACATCTGCTTTGTGTCACAAGCGCTATGTACCGCACATTGCGCTATCCGTTAGCCATTTACCGGCAGGCTATCAGGCGTCCACCAAGGCCATGGCCTCCTCTACATCCACCGCCACCAACCGCGAACAACCGGGCTCATGCATGGTCACGCCCATGAGCTGATCGGCCATTTCCATGGCGATCTTGTTGTGGGTGATGTAGATGAATTGCACAGTTTGCGACATCTCCTTCACTAGTCTGGCGTAGCGTCCTACGTTGGCATCGTCCAATGGCGCATCGACTTCGTCGAGCATGCAGAACGGTGCCGGATTGAGTTTGAAAATGGCAAATACCAGGGCCAATGCGGTCAGGGCTTTCTCGCCGCCGGACAGCAAATGGATGGTGCTGTTCTTCTTGCCCGGGGGGCGCGCCATGATGGTCACCCCTGTATCGAGTAAATCTTCGCCCGTCAGTTCCAGATAAGCGCTGCCACCACCGAAAACTTTCGGGAAAAGTGCCTGAATTCCGCTATTTATCTGATCGAAGGTCTCTTTGAAGCGGTTGCGCGTCTCCTTGTCGATCTTGCGGATGACATTTTCCAGAGTCTCCAGCGCTTCAACCAGGTCCGCGTTTTGGGCATCCAGATAACGCTTTCGTTCGGATTGCTGTTGATATTCGTCGATGGCGGCGAGGTTGATGGCCCCCAGCCGCTGAATCCGCGCAGCAATACGCTCAAGTTCTTCTTCGGCTTCTTTCTCGTTGGCCTCGCCGGTCAGGGTCGCCAGGACGCCCTGCAAATCGTAGCCATCTTCATGCAGCTGATCTTCCAGGGTCTTGCGGCGCACGGTCAGGGACTGCCATTCCATGCGCTGCTGTTCGAGCTGGCCGCGCAGCAACTGCGACTGTTGTTCGGCCTGGGTGCGGCGCTTCTCGGCGTCACGCAGTTCGCGGTCGGCGTCCTCCAGGGCGTTTTTCGCCGTGCGCATTTCCTCGTCGACCACCATGCGCCGTTCCAGCAACTCTTCGAGTTTGAGGCGCAGTTCTTCCAGTGGCGCTTCGCCCTCCTCCAGATTCAGGCTCAGTTGTTCGCGGCGCTCGCTCAGGCGTTCAGACTGCATTTCCAGGCGCTCGAGAGCCTGACGGGTCGAATCGTGCTGGGCCTTGATCGAACCCAGACGCACCGCCAGTTGATGGGCGTGATCCTTGTGCTGACGGGCTTCCTGGCGCACCCGGTCGAGGCGCTCACGCAGGCTGTCGCGGCGGGCTTGCAGCTGTTCACGCTGCTCGCTGTCCAGGGCCATGGCATCCAGAGCGTCCTGCAGCTGCAGGCGTGACTCACCCAGCTCTTCGTGTTCGATGGCGCGTTGCTCGGCCAGCTCGGTCAGTTCGTCGTCCAGGCGTGTGCGCCGCAGGGTCAATTGTTCGACCTTGGCCTTGGCGGCAGACAGCTGCGCCTTGAGTTCGCCCTGCTGCCGGGCTTCGTCCTGCAAGCGGCGGCGCACTTGCTCGCGGGCGTCTTCCTGTTGCAACTGTTGTTCACGCAGGGTCAGCAGTTGCTCTTCAAGACTGGCCAGAGTCGCTTCGCGCTCGTCGCGCTCGAGATTCAGCCGTTGCAGCTCCTGGCCCCGCGCCAATACTCCGCTCTGGGCTTCACTGGCCCGGCGCACGCGCAGGAAATGGCGACCCACCCAGTAGCCATCGCGACTGATCAGGCTCTGCCCGGCAGCCAGCTGACTACGGCGGGCCAGGGCTTCGTCAAGGTTTTCCACCGGCAGCACCTGGCCCAGCCAGGCCGACAGGTCGTGATCACTGTCGACTTTGTCGAGCAGGCTGCCCGGCACACGGGCACCTTCGTTCGAAGGACTGAGCAGGCGCAGATCGCCCTGAGCGAAACCTGCAAGATCAAGACCGGCGAAGTCATCCACCAACACCGCCTGCAGATCAGCGCCGAGCACCGTTTCCACGGCCATTTCCCAGCCAGCCTCAACCCGCAGCCCTTCGGCCAGGCGCGGACGCTCGCTCAGTTCATGGGCGCGCAGCCACTCGGCCGTGCCGGTGTCGGGATCGAGGGCGGCCTGTTGCAGGGCTTCCAGCGACGCCAGGCGGCCGTTGAGGCGCTGCAGTTCGCCCTGAGCCTGTTGCTGCGCCTGATTGGCCCGCTGCAGCTCGTCGCGCAACTGTTCCAGGCGCTCGACGAGCTGTTCTTCGCTCATCTGCAATTCTTCGAGGGTCATCTCGCGGCTGGCGAGGTCTTCGCTCAACTCGATAATGGCGGCGTCTTCCGGGTCGGCGGCCAGCAAGGCGCGCTCTTCACCCAGACGGCGCTGGCGTTCGGCCAGACGCTCCATGCTCTGTTCCAGCTGCTGAATGCGCGACTGCTGGACTTCGGCCAGACGCCGAGGCTCGGCGGAGGTCAGATTGAAGGCATCCCACTGCTCCTGCCAGCCATGCATGGCAATTTCCGCATCTTCCAGGGCAATGGCCGACTCTTCAGCGGCAGCCTGGGTAATGTCCTGCTCGGGTTCGAGCATTTCCAGCTCTTCGCCCAGAGTTGCCAGCAAAGTGCGGTCGTGGCCCAGATGGGATTCGGTTTCCTGGCGGGCGCGTTCGGCTTCGCGCAGATCGTCCTGCAACTGACGCAGGCGCTGCTGGCCGTGCTGGATGCTCTGCTCGACCCGGGCAATGTCACCGCCGACCGAATAGAAGCGCCCCTGCACCAGATTGAAGCGTTCGGACAGGTCGTGATGACCATCGCGCAAGCGCTCGATACTGGCATCGGCACTGCGCTGATCGGCGACCAGAGCTTCGAAGCCGACTTCCTGATTGCCGATCACCGACTCGCGCTGGGCCACCTGCTCATTCAGGGCCTGCCAGCGCAGCGCCGAGAGTTGCGCCTTGAGCTGGCGTTCCTCAGCCTTGTACTCCTGAAACTTCTCGGCGGCCTGGGCCTGACGGTGCAGACGGTCGAGCTGGCGTTCCAGTTCGTCACGCAGGTCGGTCAAGCGGGCGAGGTTTTCATGGGTACGGCGGATGCGGTTTTCCGTCTCGCGACGGCGCTCCTTGTACTTGGAGATACCAGCGGCTTCTTCGATGAAGTTGCGCAAGTCCTCGGGCTTGGCTTCGATCAGCTTGGAGATCATGCCCTGTTCAATGATCGAGTAGCTGCGCGGCCCCAGGCCGGTGCCAAGGAAGATATCGGTAATGTCACGACGACGGCATTTGGCGCCGTTGAGGTAATAGCTGTTCTGGCTGTCGCGGGTAACTTTGCGGCGAATGGAGATCTCCGCGTAACTGGCATATTCGCCGATCAGGGTCCCGTCGGAGTTGTCGAACACCAGTTCAATACTGGCCTGGCTGACCGGCTTGCGGCTGGTGGAGCCGTTGAAGATGACGTCGGTCATCGACTCGCCGCGCAGGTTCTTCGCCGAACTTTCGCCCATCACCCAGCGCACGGCGTCGATGATGTTGGATTTGCCGCAACCATTGGGGCCGACGACCGCCGCCATATTACTGGGGAAGTTCACCGTGGTGGGGTCGACGAAGGATTTGAACCCCGCCAGCTTGATGCACTTCAGCCGCACGGGGTCAGCCTGCCGTCAGCGCGGACAGGATCAGCTTGCAACTGCGCTCGCCGTAATCCCTCAGCACCTTGCGGATCCGCGGTTCGTCCCGGGCAATGACGGCTTCGAGCAATTGCGCGAACAGGGTCAGGTAATCGCTCATTTCCGCCTTGCGCTGTTCCAGGGCCAGGAAGTAGTTGCGGCTCATGGACGGTTGCAGGTTTTCCACCGTTTCCTGCAAATACGGGTTGTCGGCAAAGGGGAACGCTGCACGCATGACGTTGAAGCTGTCTTCGACGAAGGCCTGGACATCCCCGCGCTCATAACTGGCGATCAGCCGCTGCTGGATCTGCAGGAAGGCGCCGAGGTCGGCCTGCGCTTTCCAGCCCTTGGACACGGCAATGGCCAACAGCACGTAAAGCTCGCTCATCAGGGTGCACAGACTGACCACATTATGGGCGGTGATCTCGGTGACATGGGCACCACGGCGCGGCAGGATGACGATCAGGTGGCGGCGTTCAAGGATCAGCAGCGCTTCGCGCACCGAACCGCGGCTGACGTTCAGCGCCTGGGTGACCTTTTGTTCCTGGATGCGCTCGCCCGGCTTGAGCTCACCACGAATGATGCGCTCGGCAAGGTGTTGAGCGATTTGCTCGGCGAGGCTGTCCGGGGCCTTGAACGTCATGTTTGTCCTTGAATCGGGAATCTGTGGCGGCAAAGCGGCGAAGTGTATCGCACTGGAGTGCGATGGCGCAGGGCCACTTGCCGCGAACTGGCACGAAATACGCAAACCTTTGAACATCTTCTTACAGATTCATTGCATCCTCCGACAGCCATTGATCGTCCGGGGCCGTAAAAACGCACCTTCTTGACTTTAAAGTCAGATTTTAATTGATCCTATAATCAGAGCTGATAGATTCATCGACACGTTCGTTTACAAAAGATAGAGGCGCGGCGCCGTGATCCAGTTTCTTCTCAACCAGACCCTGCAGACCGAGCAGGTACTGGACCCGAATATGACGGTGCTCAATTACCTGCGTGAGCATTTGCACAAGACCGGCACCAAGGAAGGCTGCGCCAGCGGCGACTGCGGCGCCTGCACGGTGGTGGTCGGCGAACTGGAAACCGATGAAAACGGCCGGGACCGTTTGCGCTACCGCAGCCTCAACTCCTGCCTGACCTTTGTCGCCTCGCTGCACGGCAAACAACTGATCAGTGTCGAGGACCTCAAACATCAGGGCCGCCTGCACAGCGTGCAGCAAGCCATGGTCGACTGCCACGGTTCGCAGTGCGGCTTCTGTACGCCGGGTTTTGTCATGTCACTGTTTGCCCTGCAAAAGAACAGCAGCGGCGCCGACAGCCATCAGGCCCATGAAGCCCTGGCGGGCAATCTGTGTCGTTGCACCGGCTACCGGCCGATTCTTGCCGCCGCCGAGCAGGCCTGCAGCCAGCGCCAGCCCGACCCCTTCGATCAGCGCGAACAGGAAACCATCACCCGCCTGCGTGCCATCGCCCCGCAACAGCACCTCGAGCTGAGCGACGGCAACAAGCGTTGCCTGATGCCTTCCACTGTGACCGAGCTGGCCAGCCTTTATGAACAGTATCCAGAGGCCCGACTACTGGCTGGCGGTACTGACCTGGCACTGGAAGTGACCCAGTTGCATCGCGAACTGCCGGTGATGATTTATGTCGGCAACGTCGCCGGCCTCAAAGGTATCCAGCACTTCGACGATCGCCTGGAAATCGGCGCGGCCACACCCTTGACTGATTGCCACGCCGCTCTGGCCGCCGAGTACCCGGACTTCGGCGAGCTATTGCAGCGCTTCGCCTCGTTGCAAATCCGCAACCAGGGCACCTTGGGCGGCAATATCGGCAACGCCTCGCCCATCGGCGATACCCCACCGCTGCTGATCGCCCTTGGCGCACAGTTGGTCCTGCGCCAGGGCGACAATCGCCGCACGCTGGCACTTGAGGATTACTTCATCGATTACCGGGTCACCGCTCGCCAGCCGGGGGAATTCATCGAGAGCATCATTGTGCCCAGGGCTGACGCCCGACAGCTGTTCCGCGCCTACAAGGTATCAAAACGCCTGGATGACGATATTTCCGCCGTCTGCGCGGCCCTGCGCCTGGAGATCGACAACGGCATGGTCGTTGATGCCCGCGTGGCCTTTGGCGGGATGGCGGCGATTGCCAAGCGTGCTGCCGCCTGCGAACAGGCGCTGATCGGGGCCCCTTGGGATAGCGTAACGCTTGAGCGTGCCTGCGCCGCCCTTGGCGAAGATTTCACGCCGCTGTCGGATTTCCGCGCCAGCAAGGAATACCGCCTGCTTACCGCGCGCAACCTGCTGCGCAAGGCCTTTATCGAACTGCAAACGCCCCATATCCAGACGCGGGTGACTGCTTATGTCTAATCACGCTCCACAGAAAACCCAGGCCGAACTGGCCGAACTGTTTCGCCAGGACCTGACTACCGGCGTCGGCCGCAGCGTCAGGCACGACAGCGCCGACAAGCATGTGTCCGGCGAGGCGGTTTATATCGACGACCGTCTGGAGTTTCCCAACCAGCTGCACGTCTATGCGCGCCTGTCCGACCGCGCCCATGCGCGAATCATCAGTATCGACACGACACCCTGCCTGGCCTTCGACGGTGTACGTATCGTTATCACCCACGAGGACATTCCCGGCCTCAAGGACATCGGTCCGCTGCTGCCCGGCGATCCGTTACTGGCCATCGACACCGTGGAATTCGTCGGCCAACCGGTTCTGGCCGTTGCCGCCAGCAGCCTGGAAATCGCCCGCCAGGCGGCCATGGCGGCGCTGATCGAATACGAAGACCTGGAACCTGTACTGGATGTGGTCGAAGCCCTGCGCAAGAAACATTTCGTCCTCGACAGCCACACCCACAAGCGCGGCGACTCCGCTGTCGCCCTGACGCTGGCGCCCCACCGTCTGCAAGGCAGTCTGCATATCGGCGGCCAGGAACACTTTTATCTGGAGACCCAGGTGTCTTCGGTCATGCCCAGCGAAGATGGCGGCATGATCGTTTACTGCTCGACCCAGAACCCTACGGAAATCCAGAAACTGGTGGCCGAAGTTCTTGACGTGCCGATGAGCCGTATCGTCGTCGATATGCGGCGCATGGGCGGCGGTTTCGGCGGCAAGGAGACCCAGGCCGCCAGCCCGGCCTGCCTGTGCGCGGTGATCGCGCACCTGACTGGCCAGCCGACCAAGATGCGCCTGCCCCGGGTCGAAGACATGCTCATGACCGGCAAGCGCCACCCCTTCTATATCGAATACGACGTGGGTTTCGACGACACCGGCCGCCTGCACGGCATCCAGCTGGATCTGGCCGGTAATTGCGGCTATTCGCCGGACCTGTCGGCCTCCATCGTCGACCGCGCCATGTTCCATGCCGACAACGCCTATTACCTGGGCGACGCCACCGTCAACGGTCATCGCTGCAAGACCCACACGGCGTCCAACACCGCTTACCGCGGCTTTGGCGGCCCGCAAGGCATGGTCGCCATCGAAGAGGTGATGGACAGCATCGCCCGCTACCTGGGGGCTGACCCGCTGGCCGTGCGCAAGCGCAATTACTACGGCCAGGACGAGCGCAATGTCACCCACTATTACCAGACCGTCGAACACAACCTGCTCGATGAAATGACCGCCGAGCTGGAAGCCAGCTGCGACTATGCCGAGCGCCGTGAAGCGATCCGCATATTCAACGCCGCCAGCCCGATTCTGAAAAAGGGCCTGGCCCTGACCCCCGTGAAATTCGGCATCTCCTTTACCGCCAGCTTCCTCAACCAGGCCGGCGCGCTGATCCATATCTACACCGACGGCAGCATCCACCTGAATCACGGCGGCACGGAGATGGGCCAGGGTCTCAATACCAAGGTCGCTCAGGTGGTGGCCGAGGTCTTCCAGGTCGATATAGGGCGCATCCAGATCACCGCGACCAATACCGACAAGGTGCCCAATACCTCGCCTACGGCGGCCTCCAGCGGCACCGACCTGAACGGCAAGGCCGCGCAGAACGCCGCAGAAATCCTCAAGCAACGCCTGGTGGAATTTGCCGCGCGGCACTATGACGTCCCCGAGTCCGCCGTAGATTTTCGCAACGGCCATGTCCGCGTCGGCGAACACCTGCTGAGCTTCGCGCAATTGGCTCAACAGGCGTGGATGGGCCAGGTATCGCTGTCGAGCACCGGTTATTACAAGACGCCGAAGATCTTCTACGACCGCAGCCAGGCGCGGGGTCGGCCCTTCTATTACTTCGCCTTTGGTGCGGCCTGTGCCGAGGTCATCGTCGATACCCTGACCGGCGAATACAAGATGCTGCGCACCGATATCCTGCATGACGTCGGCGCCTCGCTGAACCCGGCCATCGATATCGGCCAGGTCGAAGGCGGTTACATCCAGGGCGCGGGCTGGCTGACCTGTGAGGAGCTGGTGTGGAACGACAAGGGCAAGCTGATGACCTCGGGCCCGGCCAGCTACAAGATCCCCGCCGTGGCCGATTTGCCTCTGGACCTGCGGGTCAAGCTGGTGGAAAAGCGCAAGAACCCGGAAGATACCGTATTTCATTCCAAGGCCGTGGGTGAACCGCCGTTCATGCTCGGCATTGCCGCCTGGTGCGCGATCAAGGACGCGGTGGCCAGCCTCGGCGACTACCGCCAGCAACCGCGCATCGATGCCCCGGCCACCCCGGAGCGGGTGTTATGGGGATGCGAACAGATGCGCGAGTTCAACCACAGCAAAGCAATCAAGGCGCAAGCATATTGTGGGAGCGGATTCATCCGCGAAAGCGATGTTCCATGCGACGAAATCGCGTCGAATGCACCGGCCTCTTCGCGAATGAATTCGCTCCCACAGAATTCGCTCCCACAGAATTCGCTCCCACAGGAAAGCGAGGGGAGACTGCCATGAATAACTGGATCAGCGCCCTCGCCGAGCTGCAAACCCGGGACGAGCCCTGCATCCTGGTGACCATCATCGAAGAGCGTGGCTCTACTCCGCGTAACGCTGGTTCGAAGATGGTGGTCAGCGCCGGGAAAATCTACGACACCATCGGCGGTGGCCATCTGGAATACAAGGCCATGGAAATCGCCCGGGACATGCTCGCCAGCGGCAGCCAGGGCACGCGTCTGGAGCGCTTCAGTCTCGGCGCCAGCCTCGGTCAGTGCTGCGGCGGGGTCAATGTGCTGCTGTTCGAACCCATGGGCCAGCCCAAGGCGCAGATAGCCGTGTTCGGTGCCGGGCATGTCGGCCGGGCTCTCGTGCCCTTGCTGGCCAGCCTGCCGTGCCGGGTACGCTGGATAGACTCCCGGGAAAACGAGTTCCCCGACACCCTGCCCGCCGGGGTGATGAAAATCGTCAGCGAAGAGCCATTGGACAAAGTTGCCGAATTGCCCGTGGGCAGTTACTGCATCGTCATGACCCACAACCATCAGCTTGATCTCGAACTGACGGCCGCCATTCTCAAGCGCGGCGACTTTGGCTATTTCGGCCTGATCGGCTCGAAGACCAAGCGGGTCAAGTTCGAACATCGCCTGCGTGAGCGTGGCTATGAACCCGCCCTGCTGCAACGCATGCGCTGCCCCATGGGGCTGGCCGAGGTCAAGGGCAAGCTGCCGATAGAGATTGCCGTGTCCATCGCCGCCGAAGTCATCGCCACCTATAACGCCAGCTTTGGCAAAACCAGCGCCGGACAAGAACCGGTCGCGCAACTATTGCCGGTCTCGCGCCGCAGCCAGGGACCTCGATGAGTTCTATGCCACCTACGCCAAACCAGAAGAAAACCGCCTACCGCGCCGCCCTCCTGCACAGCATCGCCGACCCTGCGCAAGTGGGTATCGAAGACTCCTATGAGTACTTTGCTGATGGCCTGCTATTGGTTGAGAACGGTCATATCGTCGCCATCGGCCATGCCGCCGATCTGGTGGGCGGCCTGGAAGTCGACGTCGAGCTGATCGAATATCCCGACGCCCTGATCACCCCCGGCTTTATCGATACCCATATCCATCTGCCCCAGACCGGCATGATCGGTGCCTATGGCGAGCAGTTGCTGGACTGGCTCAATACCTACACTTTCCCCTGCGAAAAACAGTTCGCCGACCCGGCCCATGCCGCCGAAGTGGCGGATATTTTCGTCAAGGAACTGCTGCGCAACGGCACCACCACCGCGCTGGTATTCGGCAGCGTGCACAAGGAATCGGTGGAAGCGTTCTTTCAGGTCGCGCAGAAGCTCGACCTGAGGATGATCGCGGGCAAGGTGATGATGGATCGCAACGCCCCGCAGGACCTTATCGACACGGCTGAATCAGGCTATGCCGACAGCAAGGCGCTGATCGAACGCTGGCACGGAAAGGGTCGCCTGCACTACGCCGTTACGCCACGCTTCGCGCCGACCAGTACGCCTGCGCAACTGGCGCTGGCCGGGCAACTGCTGGGTGAGTATCCCGATCTGTATATGCAGACCCATATCAGCGAGAACCTGCAGGAAGTCGAATGGGTCAAGGCGCTGTTTCCCGAGCGCAGCGGCTACCTGGACGTGTATGACCACTTCAAGCTGCTGGGCGAACGCTCGGTGTTCGCCCATGGCGTACACCTGTGTGATGCCGAATGCGCGCGCCTGGGCGAGACCGGCTCGGCCATCGCCTTCTGCCCGACCTCGAACCTGTTCCTCGGCAGCGGCCTGTTCAACCTGCCCATGTCCGAGCGGCACAAGGTCAATGTCGGCCTCGGCACCGATGTTGGTGGCGGTACCAGCTTCTCGATCCTGCAGACCCTGAACGAAGCCTACAAAGTGATGCAACTGCAGGGTGCCAGGCTCAACCCGTTCAAATCCTTGTACCTGGCGACCCTCGGTGGCGCCCGGGCGCTGCGCCTGGACGACCGTATCGGCAGCCTGCGACCGGGCAACGAAGCGGACTTCGTGGTGCTGGACTATCACGCCACGCCGCTGCTGTCCTATCGCCTGAAACAGGCCAGGGACATTGCCGAAATCCTGTTTGTGCTGATGACCCTGGGGGATGACCGGACGGTGAGCCAGACGTATTCGGCGGGGCGACTCGTGCACAGCAGGGATTAGAGCGGTTTTGGTGGGGTGGCAAATTGTGGGAGCGAATTCATTCGCGAATGCGGTATTTCAGACCATGCTAATGCGCAGGATGGACTGGCCTCTTCGCGAATGAATTCGCTCCCACAGCATTCGCTTCCCTAGAATTGGTTCCCACATGACTTCAGGCCGAACGCGGCTTTTTCTTGGCCAACATCAAATGCGAAAACACCGCATGCAAATCATCCGAGGCGCTGTCGTCGTCGAGGTTGAGCTTGCTGTCGATATGGTCCATGTGATGCATCATCAACTCCACCGCCTTCTTCGCATCGCGGGCTTCGATGGCGTCGATCAACTGCGCATGCTCATCCCAGGAGCAATGAGTGCGGTTGCCGGTTTCGTATTGGGCAATGATCAGGGACGTCTGCGATACCAGGCTACGCTGGAAGCTGATCAGTGGCGCATTGCGCGCCGCGACCGCCAGTTGCAGGTGGAACTCGCCTGACAGACGAATACCCGCGCCCCGGTCGCCCTGAGAGAAGCTGTCGCGTTCATCGCTGACCATCTGCCGCAGCTGCGTCAATTGTTCCGCAGTGGCGTGCTGCACTGCCAGCTCGGTAATGGCTTTCTCCACCATGCGCCGGGCGAAAAACACCTGGCGCGCCTCCTCGACACTGGGGCTGGCAACCACCGCGCCGCGATTGGGCCGCAACAACACCACACCCTCATGACCCAGGCGTGACAGGGCGCGGCGAATGATGGTGCGGCTGACACCGAAAATCTCGCCCAGGGCCTCCTCGCTCAACTTGGTACCCGGAGCCAGACGCTGCTCAAGAATCGCCTCGAAAACATAGGTGTAGACCATATCGTCCTGGGTACCGCTGCGCACGATCCTGGTCGAACGCGGCTGTTTTTTGAGAGGAGTCGACGATTCGTTCATGGGCACTCGGAGAGATAGAGTCAGGCAATTGCAGCCAGAAGACCGGCCACATTGTATCGAAACATTGTACACAGACGTAGCGACAGAACATCGCGACAGTGTTGATCCACCGCCGCGTTGCACAGGCTTTGGTCAGCCGTTGATGTTATTGGCCAGGCGCATGATGAAGATCTGCGTACCGCCCAGCTCCAGCTCGTTGACATTGATGCCGCCGACCAGCAACACCAACTTGCCGTTGCCATGGGCTTGGCGCAAAGCCACTACGACGGGATCATTGGGCTCTCCCAGAATGGATGAGGCCAGCCATGGATCGAGAAACTGATCGTGAGCTATTACCTCGCCAGGCGGTGACTCAACGATCGAATGCCGACTCTGGCGAAGGTTGAGCAGATAGACCTCTTCCTGCCCCCGGCGACGAAACACTATGAAACTGCGTTGCCGCCAGAGCAATTTCTGGCCGAGCACTTCATAGCCATTGAGGTTCAGTACCCGCGCCATCAGGGCCCTCAGGGTTCTCAAGCCGTGGGTACCGGGATCAACGGTCAAATCATAGAGATGCGCGGCAATCATCGGATCGCGAGCGGAAAAGTCCAGGCGCTGGAACGGCTCTCGTGCACTCTCCACACCGACCCGCCAGAACTGCGAACCATCGGCATTGCTTACGTGGCGAGCGCCGCTGAGCATCAGCAACGGATCATTGAGGGTCGGTAACGGAGCCTGGCCGCCATGTTCCCAGGCCTTGAGCGTGGCGTTCATCACCAACAAACGGTTCGCCGTCACCTGCGACGAACCGGGCTGGGACAACTGGTACAGTTTCTCTGCCAGGACCCGCTGCGAGAAGCGGGTAAAGCCAGGGCGACTCGCTTCGATCATGTTTTCAATCGGCTGGTTGAACAGTATCCCCACCATCCGCCATTGCGCCGGCCCCTGATCAAAATTGACCAACCTCGGCTGGTCGAAGATGTTGCGGTGCAGCATCTCGCTCAACTGTGTAAAGGTGCCACAAGGTGTCTGCCGATTGTGAATCAGGGCATGCATTCCCTTTTCGCCAGCGTCCCTGGGCATTATTGCGAAATACTTGCTGTCGACACGCACGGCATCCAGATCCGGCGCACGGTTATAGCGGAAAATCGGTGGGGTAAAGCTGATCTGGTCCAATACGCTCGCTTCGGTGGATGGCAAGGCCCAGCCCTGCCAATTGTCGAAGCCTGTCGGCAGGCGCAAAGGTCCGGTAACCGGCTGTTCAGGACCTGAACGGGTTTCGCTTTGCCCGGCTTCAGCGGGGCTGCGCCGGGTCCCGCCGGGTGACGATGTCGACGGTCCCGCCTCGCTGACGGCCGGGCGTCGATAGCGCTCGGCCCAGGACGGTGTGGTCCGGTGCGACTGATAGAACCATGCGACATCCAGTTCCATGCGCAACTGCTCATGCCCGGGAAAATCAAACTGATCGAGCAGCCTGCGGGCATCCTGCCGCGACGTGCCGCTTTGGCTGATCAAGACCTCGGCAATCCATGAACGCACCCCACCTTTAAGACCGACGTCGGTGTGATAGACCCATTGCCCATCGACCATTCTTACCGGCGGCTCGTAGCCCTGGGTAGCGGTTTTCTTCAGGCGCAGAGTCTGCTCGCCGGGGCGTCGATAGACCTCACTGGCCTTGTCCTGTCGATAGATGAACCACTTGCCATCCTTGCTCCAGACCCCGCTATCTCGACCACCCAGGGGTACAGCACCGGCCCGGGACAGATCGATTTCATAGCCGGCAAACGGCTTGATCACATAAGGCTTGCGCGAGGCCGACGGCAGCGCGCCCAACAGCCGGGCCGCCTGCCTGACGCGGGTCGCCTGACGGGCCGTGCGGGCCAGTGCAGCGACGCCAGCCAGTCCGGGAACCACCGATAGCAGTACATCAGCCACGCTCAGCAAGGTGCTGCCGGCCATCAATACAGCCTCCCCGACCTCACCGCCCCGCAAAGCGTCAGCCGAAGCATGGCCATCGTCCCAGCCGTCCTTGATGCTGAATATCACGCCCAGACCCGGCAGGAATGCCAACCCTGCCTTGAGGAACATCAGGTAGATCCGGCTGCGCTGGCGCTCGCGCTCAAGGCCAAGCTCCTGGTTGGTACGCCCCTGCAGGCGAGTCTGCTGATAGTGCAGCCACTCACGGAAATTGAACTGATGCTCCCGGGGCAGTAGATCCACGGCCGGTA
Source organism: Pseudomonas sp. Pseusp88 (assembly GCF_047303955.1). NCBI lineage: Bacteria > Pseudomonadati > Pseudomonadota > Gammaproteobacteria > Pseudomonadales > Pseudomonadaceae > Pseudomonas > Pseudomonas sp. Pseusp88. The sequence goes on from NZ_JBGLYM010000018.1 coordinate 21,079, forward strand.
CGAAGGCGATAAATCCGGCAAATTTTCGGCGCAGGGCTTCGTTGATGTATTGCTCGTGACGCTCTCGATCAACCGCGTCGTCCACTCGCGACGCCAGCCAGGCAATCCGCGACGGCACGCGCAACAGGCTTTGAATCAGATACTCGCGGGCTTCGTCGAGGCTATTGGCCTCGATCAGGCAATTGCCATCCGGCACGCCGGGCAGGTAGACCAGCACCTTGCTGCTGCCTGGGTGGCGGATGGCACACAGCCCTTGCAGCGTCGTCTCACTACGCTCGCCACTGAGCGCCTGCCCCGGCTTGAAAACCAGCCAATCGGTAAAGATCCCGGCGCGATTGAGTTCACTGACTGATCGCGCGCGCGCTGCTTGCTGCAACAGGTTGTAACCGGCGTCCGTCAGCAGGCGACGGTGGCGGGCAGTGAAACCGTTGAGGATGATTTCCAGCTCGAAAGGCTTGAGTTTCATTTCTGCGTGGGCGGCCGTCCTGCTCGAGCGCGCTCCGAACACCTCTTGCAGCAAGCGACGGTAGTTTTGCGTGACGTCCAGAGCGGGAATGATGCCGCGCAGATAGGCTCCGCTGATGACGTGTAATCCGGGCATCTGCGGTGCCGGCGGGTAGCTGATTCTGGCAAAGGACCACAGTGCCTGGGTCGCCACATCGTCCGGATCAAGGTTGTAGCAGGCCAGTTGCGCCAGGCTCTGCGTCACCCAGGTGTTGGACGGTTGCCAGAAACTGAACGGGCGCGGAGTCTCGGGGGCGATATCGATATCGTGACGCACCTCCTTGGGCAACTCGATGATCAGCTGTGCGGGATCCAGCTCCAGCTTCAGGTCCTGCCTGATCCGCCTGGCCACGCATTGCCCGGCAAAATCCTCGTATGCAGGCAGCACCTGCTGCAAATGGGTTTCCAGCAGCACGGCGGCAGCACGATATTCCTTGAGCATGTCGACGTACTCGACACGGACATCGTTCGGCGCCTTGATCAACCAGTCGGGCAGAGTTGCCGCCAACTCCATCGTACGCTGCTGTTCGGCGATATGGTCGATGGCCTGGTCGCGTACTTCGTTGAGCGGCACCGCCAGGTTGTCGGCCATGTCGCGATACAGGCGGATCAGGGTGTCGTCCCGGCTGTCGATCTCAGGGTAAAAGCGCTCCCCGGACTGGCCGGCCTGAAAGGAAGCTTCCAGTTGCCTGACCTGCGCCTGCACGCCATGGCCGAGCGGGCGGCCGGTAATGGCGCGTGTGAGCAACTGCACCTTGCCGCTCATCGCCCGCATCCTCACGGGCGGCGAGACGTGGCGCCATAGCGGCGTTTCCAGGCCACTGCACAGGGTCAGGCTCACGCGCTCCTTGAGGACTTGCAGCGACTCGAACTTGTGCAGGCCGCCACCGCTGCCGGGAACATACAACAGCGCAGGGTCTTCGATGGCCGGCGTGCTGGCGGCTTGCGCCGTGGTGACAATCAGCACCCCGCTCAATTCGATGGGCAGGTCGCTATCGGCGATGCACAGGTCCAGATAGACCGTATCAGCCCGCTGCTCGACGTTAGCCACCATCTCCAGCGCCTGCTTGAGTCGTTGCAGGTCGGCATTGTCCAGCCGCCCCTCAAAGACCTGCAACTGCGCTTCGGCCAGCAGCCCCTGCTGACGCAACCTGATCAGCGAAGCCTGGTGCTTGAGCAGAAAATCGCTTTCCAGAGGCGTCACACGCTCATGAAAAGTATCGGTGATGGCCTGTGCCGCTGCAGCAGCGGCCTTGAGCTTGCCGTCCCAAAGCTGGTAGCCCGCCAGTCGGGTAACGTGTTCACACTCCTGGCCGACCCAGGCCAGGATGCGCCGCTCAAGGTCAGCGATGTTTTCCTGCAGCAGGCTTTGGGGGAACGCCGGAGACAGACTGCCCAGAGTCAGCAGATCATTAAGGGTTGTTTGTGAATCGTCCATCGGGTGCAGCTCCATTGATTCAGATGGCTGGAGCTTCCCGAAAGAGCTGTGGGAAAAGGGACTAACTATGTACAGCGGCCACTTTTTTTACTGCCCATAAAAAAGCCTGCAGTGTGGGCAGGCAAGAGTAGCAGCGGGGCCTGGCGCGACAGCTCAACTGCCGCGATAGGTCGAATAGCTGTAGGGCGAGACTAGCAGTGGAACATGGTAATGCTCCTGATCGGCGTCAATGCCGAAGCGCAGCGTCACCACGTCGAGGAAAGCCGGATCGAGCAGGTCGACACCGCGCCCGCGGTAGTAATCACCGACATGAAAGTGCAACTGGTAGACCCCGGAGCACCAGGCCTCGCCTTGCAGCAGGGGGGTATCGCAGCGGCCATCGCTATTAGTCAGGATGCTGGCAAGCAGTTCCAGCTGAGTGCCCGCGACCCGGTACAGTTCGACAGTTATATTGCTGCCCGGACGACCGTAGGCCGAGTCCAGTACGTGTGTGGTCAATCGTCCCATGGCGTATCAACGCTCCTGTGGCGGTGGAAGATAGTGAGGTCACGCACCTTGAAGGTGCAGGAAAACCGCAAAGATGCACGAGTAAGCCATTTAATGGAAAAACTGTACACAATAAATCCCGTAACCCTCCTGGCATGAAACCCCGAACGACCAACAAACCCGCGATCAACGGCACATTCAGGAAAGCATTAGAGTTTTTAGCGTTAACCTGACCGACTGGGCAAGTTTATTGCATGACCTTTGACCATGGCGTTTTCATCCATGGGCTTACGAACTGCAACAAACATTGTATACAATTTGCGGCAATGCCCGCCGCCACCCGCCTTGCAAGGACAATTGTAGTGAGCACCGACTACCCACGCGACCTGATCGGTTACAGCAGTAACCCGCCCCATCCACACTGGCCGGGCAATGCCCGTATTGCGTTGTCGTTCGTGCTCAATTACGAAGAAGGCGGCGAGCGCAATATCCTCCACGGCGACAAGGAATCCGAAGCTTTCCTGTCCGAGATGGTCGCCGCCCAACCGTTGCAGGGCGCTCGCAACATGAGCATGGAATCGCTCTACGAATACGGCAGCCGCGCCGGAGTCTGGCGCATCCTCAAGCTGTTCAAGGCGTTCGACATTCCCCTGACCATCTTCGCCGTGGCCATGGCCGCCCAGCGTCACCCGGACGTGATCCGCGCGATGGTTGCCCAGGGCCACGAGATCTGCAGCCACGGCTATCGCTGGATCGACTATCAGTACATGGATGAGGCTCAGGAGCGCGCGCATATGCTCGAAGCCATCCGCATCCTCACCGAGATCAGCGGCGAACGGCCACTGGGTTGGTACACCGGCCGCACCGGACCCAACACCCGGCGCCTGGTGATGGAGGAAGGCGGATTTCTCTACGACTGCGATACCTATGACGACGACCTGCCCTACTGGGAACCGAACAACCCTACCGGCAAGCCTCATCTGGTGATCCCCTACACGCTGGACACCAACGACATGCGCTTTACCCAGGTGCAGGGCTTCAATAACGGCGAGCAATTTTTCCACTACCTCAAGGACGCCTTCGACGTGCTCTACGAAGAAGGCCGCGAAGCGCCGAAGATGCTTTCCATCGGCCTGCACTGTCGCCTGATCGGCCGCCCGGCACGCCTGGCCGCTCTCAAGCGTTTCATCGAATATGCCAAAGGCCACGAACAGGTGTGGTTCGCCCGCCGCGTCGATATCGCCCGGCACTGGCACAGCGAGCATCCTTACCAGGCAACGGAGGCCGGGCAATGAGCGGTTTGCCCACGCCATCGAACCGCGAGGAGTTTGTTCGCGCCCTCGCCGATATCTACGAGCATTCGCCCTGGGTTGCGGCAACCACCTGGGACCGCTACCACGATACCCCGCTGGACACCGTGGAGGCCCTGCATGGACGGATGAGCGAGGTATTGCTCAGCGCTGATCATGAGGCGCAACTGGCCCTGATCAATGCCCACCCGGACCTGGCCGGCAAGGCCGCCGTGCAAGGCCGGTTGACCGCCGCCAGTACCGGTGAACAGGCTGGCGCGGGCATCCATGAGTGCACCCCGGAAGAATTCCAGCGCTTCACCGAACTCAACGACGCCTACAAGGCAAAATTCGGCTTTCCGTTCATCATGGCGGTCAAGGGCAGCAACCGGCATCAGATCCTCGCCGCCTTCGAAACGCGCATTCATCACGAAGCCGCCACCGAGTTCGCCTGCGCCCTGGCTGAAATCAACAAGATCGCGCTATTTCGCCTGCAAGCCCTGTAGGCTCACCCGATAGCGTCCCCGTCATCACAAGGCAGACCCAAGAATGAAAGTTTACGCAGCACCGTTCGAAAAGTTCGTCAATCTGGCCGATGCCCGCCTCGGCACCAAAATCCTCTCCGTCACCGACGACTGGTTTGCCGATGCCAACCGTCTGTTCCAGCCGACCCCGGCGGTCTGGAAGGAAGGCGTGTTTGATGACAACGGCAAATGGATGGACGGCTGGGAATCGCGGCGCAAGCGTTTCGAAGGGTTTGACACCGCCGTGATCCGCCTGGGCGTGCCGGGCACGATCAAGGGTGTGGACATCGACACCTCGTATTTCACCGGCAACTTCCCGCCATCGGCCTCCCTGGAAGCCTGCTTCCTGGCCTCGGGTGAGCCGGACGAAAATACCCGGTGGGTTGAAGTGCTGCCCGCGGTCGAACTGCAAGGCAACAGCCACCACTATCACGCCATCGACGACAGCCAGGCCTACAGCCACCTGCGTTTCAATATCTATCCGGACGGCGGCGTAGCGCGCCTGCGTGTGTACGGCGTGCCATACCGTGACTGGTCAGCAGTGAGCGCCAATGAGCAGATCGATCTGGTCAGCGCCCTCAACGGCGGTCGTTCCCTGGCTTGCTCCGATGAGCACTACGGCAGCATGAGTAATATCCTCAACCCCGGCCGTGGCGTGAACATGGGCGACGGCTGGGAAACTGCGCGCCGCCGCACGCCTGGCAATGATTGGGTGATCATCGCCCTGGGCCATGCCGGAGAAGTGGAGAAAGTCATCGTCGACACCCTGCACTTCAAGGGCAACTACCCGGACAGCTGCTCGATCCAGGCGGCGTTCGTCAAAGGCGGCACCGACAGCCAGATCGAAACCCAGAGCCTGTTCTGGCGCGAACTGCTGCCCAGCCAGAAACTGAGCATGCACGCCGAGCACGAGTTCGCCGAGCAGATCAAGGCACTGGGCCCGATCACCCATATCCGCCTGAATGTGTTTCCCGATGGTGGCGTAAGCCGCCTGCGCGTTCTGGGCAAGGTTTCAAAATAAAAAAGCTTTTTCTGTGGGACCGGCCTCAGCCGGGAAGGCAATATGGCAGGCGATAGAAGTGTATCGATCATACCGATACCTTCCCGGCTAAAGCCGGTCCCACAGTTGTGTATGTTTCCAAATACGATCTCAGAAAACAGAAGACCCCGCATGCGCACATTGATTATCGAGCCGTTGACCAAAGAAGCCTTTGCCCCGTTCGGTGATGTCATCGAAACCGAAGGCAGCGACCACTTCATGATCAACAACGGCTCGACCCAGCGCTTCCATCGCCTGGCCGAGGTGCAGACCGCACAGCCGGACGACAAGGCGATCATCAGCATCTTCCGCGCCGAGGCCCTGGAAATGCCGCTGACCGTGCGCATGCTCGAGCGCCACCCGCAGGGCAGCCAGGCCTTTATGCCGCTGCTCGGCAACCCTTTTCTGATCGTGGTCGCGCCACTTGGCGATGCGCCTGACTCAGAGTTGACCCGCGCCTTCATCAGCAATGGCAGGCAGGGTGTTAATTACCATCGCGGCGTCTGGCACCACCCGGTGCTGACGATCGAAAAGCGGGATGACTTCCTGGTGGTTGATCGCAGTGGCAGTGGCAATAACTGCGATGAGCATTTCTTCGAAGAGGACCAGATGCTGGTTCTTGATCCCCACTTTTAAAAAAGGGCCTGTACACCCGCAAATGGGGGCAGGCGAACGGTAATGACTGTGCAAGCACATCTGATGGAATGGCTGAACCTGAGCGTGCGCTGGGTTCATATGATCGTGGGCGTGGCCTGGATCGGCGCCTCGTTCTATTTCGTCTGGCTGGAGAACAACCTCAACCGGGTCAACCCTCGCGACGGTCTGTCCGGAGACCTGTGGGCAATCCACGGTGGCGGCATCTATCACCTGGAAAAATACAAGCTGGCACCGCCGACCATGCCGGAGAACCTGCACTGGTTCAAATGGGAGGCGTACTCCACCTGGCTGTCCGGGGTGGCGCTGCTCTGCGTGGTGTTCTACGTCAACCCGACCCTCTACCTGCTGGCCCCTGGCAGCAGCCTGAGCGGCGCCGAAGGCGTGTATATCGGCCTTGGCTCGCTGATCGTTGGCTGGTTCGTCTACAGCTTCCTGTGCGACTCGGCCCTGGGCAAGTACCCGGCCCTGCTCGGCCTGATCCTGTTCATCCTGCTGGTGGCCGCCGCCTGCGGCTACAGCCAGATCTTCAGCGGACGTGGCGCCTACCTGCATGTCGGCGCAGTGATCGGCACCATCATGGTCGGCAACGTGTTCCGCATCATCATGCCCGCCCAGCGCGCCCTGGTCGCGGCCATCGCCGAGAACCGCACGCCGGACCCGGCTCTCCCGGCCAAGGGCCTGCTGCGTTCGCGGCACAACAACTACTTCACCCTGCCGGTGCTGTTCATCATGATCAGCAACCACTTTCCGAGTACCTACGGCAGCCCCTATAACTGGCTGATCCTCGCGGGTATCGCAGTACTGGCGGTGCTGGTACGGCATTACTTCAATACCCGCCATAACAGCCACAAGTTCGCCTGGACCCTGCCGGTCGCAGCGCTGGGCATGCTCTGCCTGGCCTATGTCACCGGCCCTGCCCCCCTGCCCTCGGCAACAACGACAGGCCCGGCGAAGATCGACTATCAGCCGCTGCCCGCCACGGCCATCGGCGGCCATCGGGCTGATGAAGTGAAACCGACCGTGGCGCCTGAACCTGTAGTCGTGGCCAAGGCGCCCGAGGTGGACTTCGAAAAAGTCCATCAAGTCATTCAGCAACGCTGCGCCGTCTGCCACTCGGCCAAGCCGACCAGTTCATTGTTCAGCAGCGCCCCGGCCGGGATCATGTTCGACACCCCGCAACAGATCCAGCAACTGGCGCCACGCATCCAGGCCCAGGCCGTTACCGCGCAGATCATGCCGCTGGGCAATATCACCCAGATGACCCAGCAGGAACGGGACATGCTCGGGGCGTGGATCGATGCCGGGGCGAAGATCAACTAAGGCCCATGCAAAGGATTTGAATCAACGCATTTTTTTGGCCATGAGCTTTTGTGGGGGCAGACTGTGTGGGAGCGAATTCATTCGCGAAGAGGCCGGTGAAGTCGACACATCTTTATAGATCGAAACACCGCTTTCGCGAATGAATTCGCTCCCACAGAAATCACTGCCAGCCAGGGCCGGAAATCTTGCTGACCGGTCAGACCACTAATAAATCCCGGAAACCTCGACGGGAATCACCCTGAAAACTACTAAATCGGCTGGTTTTCTAGCAGGCGAGTGCTTTTTTCGTCTTTTTTTCAGGGGATTGGCGCAGCTCTTGCTATCACCTTAAAGCTGACCATTCAGACAGTATTTTTAATCAGGGAAAAGACGCCGCAACAGAGCGTCCCCCCTCAACCAAAACTTAGACCCAAGGGAGCAATCGATGAACCGTCTTCTTTCCAGCGCGATTCTGGCCACCAGTCTGTTGGCCGCCGGGCCAACCATGGCAGAGGACTTGCTGCAATGGCAGAGCAACAGCCTGACCTACCTGAACGGCAAGGATTTCGCCGTCAACCCGGAAATCCAGCAGACTTTCACCTTCGAACACGCTGACAGCTGGAAGTACGGTGATAACTTCCTGTTCATCGACAAGATCTTCTACAACGGCAAGCGCGACCCCGGTGTCGGCACCAATACCTACTACGGCGAGTTCTCCCCACGCCTGTCCATGGGCAAGATCTTTGGTCAGAAATTCCAGTTCGGCCCGATCACCGATGTGCTGCTGGCGGCCACCTATGAGTTTGGCGAAGGTGATGTCGAGTCGTACCTGATCGGCCCCGGCTTCGACCTCAACGTCCCCGGCTTCGACTACTTCCAGCTCAACTTCTATAAGCGCTACACCGAAGGCCCGCGCGCTGGCGACAACGCCTGGCAGATCACTCCGGTATGGTCCTACACCATCCCCGTGGGCAAGTCCGACGTGCTGATTGACGGGTTCATGGACTGGGTAGTCGACAACGACGTCAACTCCCATGGCAGCTATCACTCCAACCTGCACTTCAACCCACAGATCAAATACGACCTGGGCAAGGCGATGAACTACCCGGAGAAAAAGCTCTACGTCGGTATTGAGTACGATTACTGGAGCAACAAGTACGGTATTGAAAACAGTCGTAACTTCGACACCAATCAAAATACCGCGAGCCTGTTGGTGAAAGTGTTTTTCTAATACTTGCAGCACCACAGTTTCAAGACAAAAACATTACAGTCTTGAGCCAATACGGCTATTAATTGTCAATTTGCCGGGCACACTCGTGCCCGGCCTTACAGATGTGAAAAGCTTTTCACATCCCTTTCACCGGACATTGACTTGTTGCCTCATAAACTCCGGCCCAGAGCGTTAACCCCTCTCTTGCCGGAACTGTTCGACCATGGAAACCCTTCTCAGCCGAATCGTATTGAACGGGCGCAGCGGCTACAGCACTCTGCGGCCTTATCGAAACATTTTTTTCATCGTATTCGGCCTGATCGTCGCGGCGTCCTTGAGCGCCTATGCCTTTTCCCCTGCCTCTGCCCCCGATCTGGCCCAGCGCAACAACTTCCAGAAATCCGATATCAATGGCCTTTGGGCTCGCGGCGAACTGGTGGTGCTGATGCGCCATGTCGAGCGTTGCGATCACTCCACCAATCCCTGCATGGCCGAGCCCGAGGGTATTACCCGCAAAGGCCAGGACATGGCGACCGAGCTGAACAAGTCCATGAAGACCATGGGCCTGAGCAACGCTGATATTTTCAGCAGCCCGCTGCTGCGCACCACCCAGACCTCGCATTTTGTCTTCGATCGTCCGGTGGTCAATCAGGACTGGTTGATCAATTGCCGCAAGACCATGCTTCAGGACGTACTGGCACATAAGGTCGATCAACGTAACTTGATTCTGGTCACCCACAGCGAATGTATCGACCAACTGGAAAAGTCGCTGAAGATTCCAAGGACCATGATGAATTACGGCGCGTCGTTGATCGTATCCATCGATCCCACCAGCCATCAACCAAAGATTCTCGGTTTTATGGACGCACCTGGCTGGAAAACCGTGCTGGCGAAAACGCCTTGAATAAATTTTGTTTATATCGCGGGAGCTTGATGATTTGAACCGGTCTGACGTGCGTTTCTATCTGATTAAGTTCGGTATACCCCTGTTATTGGCGCTGCTGGTTTTCGCCGTGTTCGATCTGGCCCAGTTAGATACCACTATCAGCAACTGGCTTTATAACCCGGCCGATCACACGTTTCCTTTCGAACATAACCGGTTGTTCGAAAACATCACTCATCGCTGGGCGCGCATCATTCCCAACTGGGTAGGCGAACTGGCCATTGTTGGCGCGATGCTGTCGCTGGTCCCGCTGGTGCTCAAACTCGAACGCACTCCGGTCCGTATCGCCCGGCCGATGCAATGGCTGACCCGGCATCGGCTGGACTTCTTCTTTGTGGTCGTCGCCTTTGCCATTGCCACCGGGGTGATTCATTACCTGAAAAGTCACACCAGCATCTATTGCCCGGTGGAAACGACCTTGTACGGTGGTGATATGCCGCGCAAGGAGTGGTACGAAAACTTCAACCTGCTGCATGAGGCCGGCGCAGGCCGTTGCTGGCCGGGCGGTCATGCGTCCGGCGGTTTCACCCTCGTGGCGCTTTACTTCGTTGCCCTGCGTTATCGCTGGCGCCATGCCAGTGTGCTGTTCTGGGCCTCGATGATCCTCGGCTGCATCTATGGCACCACGCGGGTCGTACAGGGCTGGCACTTCATGTCCCACACCTTCTGGGCCGGGATCTTCGTCTGGCTGTCGACGCTGCTGACCGCCATGGCCTTTTACGGCCGCGCGCTGCAGGGGCGCTCAGCAAAGGTAGAAAGCGACAGCCCGGCTCTCAACCCTGCTGCTTGATCACCTCAACCGCAGCCTTGCGCCCACGGCGCAGGGCAATCGGCGCCATCTTCTCACGGTCCAACTGGCCTTCCCAGGAAGCGACCACCAACGCCGCGACGGCGTTGCCGATGATATTGGTCAATGAACGACATTCGGCCATAAAGCGGTCCACTCCCAGAATCAGCACCATCGCCGCCACTGGCACTGTCGGCACCACCGCCAGGCTCGCCGCCAACGCAACGAAACCAGCCCCCACCACCGCCCCCGCGCCTTTTGACGTGAGCATGGCCACGGCCAGCAGGGTCAATTGCTGCTCCAGGCTCAAGTCAATATTGGTCGCCTGGGCCAGGAACAGCACCGCCAGGGTCATGTAGATATTGGTACCGTCCAGATTAAAGGTGTAGCCGGTGGGCACGACGATGCCGACCACACCCTTCGAGCACCCGAGGCTTTCCAGTTTCTGCATCAGCTGCGGCAGAGCCGACTCCGATGAACTGGTGCCCAGTACGATCATCAGCTCGGACTTTATGTAACCCATCAGACGAAAAATGCTGAAGCCGGTATAGCGCGCGATGCTGCCCAGGACACAGGCGACGAACAGGAAGGCAGTCAGGTAGAAGGTGCCAATCAACTTGAGCAATGGCAGCAGCGAGGCCAACCCGTATTTGCCCACGGTAAAAGCAATGGCACCGAAGGCCCCGATGGGCGCAACACAGCTGATCATGCCAACGATACGGAAGAACACCTCACTGGCCTGACCGACCACCGCCACCAGTGGCCGGCCCTTCTCGCCGACCATGACCAGGCCGATCCCGAACATCACCGACACCAGCAACACCGGCAGAATCTCACCCTTGGCAAAGGCATCGAAGAAGGTCGCCGGAATGGCGTGCAACAGAAAGCCCGAGACTCCTTCGCCATGGGCTGCGTCGCTGACAAAACCGGCGATGGCCTTGGCGTCCAGCGTATTGACGTCGACATTGAAGCCCGCCCCCGGATGCAGCGCGTGGGCCGCCAGCAGCCCCAGTACCAGGGCAATCGAGGAGACCACCTCGAAGTACAGCAACGCCTTGCCACCCACCCGGCCGACCTGTTTGACGTCGTGCATGCTGGTGATGCCGCTGACCACGGTACAGAAAATGATCGGGCCGATGATCATCTTGATCAGCTTGATGAATCCGTCACCCAGGGGTTTGAGATGGATGCCGATGGCGGGCCAGTAGTTGCCGATCAGCACGCCCAGGATAATCGCGACGATCACCTGAAAATACAAAGTGCCCAGCAGTTTTCGAATTGTCATTTTTATTATCTCGGGTGTGTGGGGCTGCATGGCAGCGGGCAAAGCTTCGCCGTCGCGCATGATCGTACTCATGCGCGCGGGCTTTTTTTTAGCATCAGGTCATTCGGTGACGGGCCGTCAGGTCAGGAACGGCAACACCTGGGCCAGCAGTTCCTCGGGGACTTCTTCGGCCAGGTAATGGCCGCCGGACAGGGCCTGCCCTCTTACATCACTGGCAATCTGCTGCCACTCCTTGAGCGGATCGAAGCAGCGCCCGACGATCCCCTGGGCGCCCCAGAGCACCATCAACGGCATGTGCAGATGACGTTTAGCCTCGATATCAATGCGGTCGTGTTCAAGGTCGATACTGGCGGCGGCACGGTAATCCTCGCAGACGCCCCGCGCCGCGCCCGGCAGGCTCAGACAGCGCACGTATTCGCTGAACGCCTCATCGGTGAAAGGCGAAAGCCCGGCGCTGCGGCTGCCCATGACGCTGCGCAGATACTGCTCGGGATTGCCTTCGATCAGGCTTTCCGGCAGCGGCGCCGGGCGGATCAGGAAGAACCAGTGCCAGTAGGCACGGGCAAAGGCTTCGTCGGTCTGGCTGTACATGGCCAGGGTCGGGGCGATATCCAGCAGGACCATGCGCGTCACCTGTTGCGGGTGGTCCAGGGCCAGACGGTGGGCGACACGGGCGCCACGGTCATGGGCCAGCACCGAAAACGTCTCGAAACCCAACGAACGCATCAGCTCGACGCCATCACGGCCCATCTCGCGCTTGGAATAATTGGCGTGGGCCTCGTCGGCCTCGGGCTTGCCGCTGTCGCCGTAACCGCGCAGGTCGGCGGCGACCACGGTGAAATGCTCCGCCAGTTGCGCGGCGACCTTGTGCCAGATCACGTGGGTCTGCGGGTGGCCGTGCAGCAACAACAGGCCCGGCCCCGAGCCGCCCATGCGATAGGCGATATCGACGCCATTGACGTGGCGCTGGTCTTTCTGGAATCCGGCGAACATGGAAATGACTCCCTTGGAATTGTCACTACATGCTAGTTCTCTGGGGTTTCCCCACAAGGCGCAAAACGTGGCGGCCCCGTTCATGAAGTGTGTTGTGAATTGGTATAGGCAAAACCCGTTTGATTGGATATCCAATTAGCCGCGGCGCAAGACTAAGGTAGCCCCATCGAAATTCACTGCCTTACGGAGCACCTTCCCATGAACAAACGTCTCGCCTGGACCTCTGCCGCACCGCAAGCCTACAAAGCCATGGCCGCCCTGGAAGCCGCCCTCGGCCAGACCGGCCTGGAAAACTCGCTACTGGAACTGGTGCGCCTGCGCGCCTCCCAGCTCAATGGCTGCGCCTACTGCGTGAACATGCACGCCAACGATGCCCGCAAGGCTGGCGAAACCGAGGCGCGCCTGCAAACCCTGAGCGTCTGGAGAGAGACGTCTTTCTTCACCCCGCGTGAACAAGCTGCCATGGCCTGGACCGAAAGCATGACCCGACTGACCAGCCATCAGCCGCACCAGGCGGAGTACGAAAACCTGCTGGAGCATTTCAGCGAGGCCGAAGTGGTCAACCTGACCCTGGCCATCGCCACCATCAATGCCTGGAACCGTTTCGGCGTCGGCTTCGCCATGGCGCCGACCGCCTGAGTCGATCAGCCGGCTGAATGCCATGCATCAGAACTTTTGCTTGGAACAACGACGTCGATCCGCGCAAGATTGGCGTTCACTTTCCCGCATAAGGTTTTGCAAGCATGACAAGCGGCGTTCTCAAACTGGCAGCTTTTTCCGATGGCGATCAAGGCGGTAATCCGGCGGGTGTCTGGATTGGCGACAGCCTGCCCCAGGCCACTGAAATGCAGCGTATCGCCGCCGAAGTCGGCTTCTCGGAAACCGCCTTCGCCATGCCCGTCGAAGGCGGCTGGCGCGTGCGCTACTTTGCGCCAGAAGCCGAAGTGCCATTCTGCGGCCATGCCACTATCGCCCTCGGCGCGGCACTGGCTGGCCTGCACGGTGATGGCGAGTATCAACTGACCCTCAACCACGCGCAGATCAGCGTCGAAGGCCATGCCCAGGGCGAATTGATCAGCGCCGCCCTGCAATCCCCGCCGACCTCCAGTAAACCGGTCGACCCGGCGGCACTGGAAAAAGGCCTGGCGCTGTTCGGTTACAGCCATGACGATCTCGATCCGGCCATTCCACCGGCGCTGATCAATGGCGGTATCCAGCACCTGGTCATCGCCCTCAACAGCCGGGAAAAACTCAAGGCCATGCGCTACGACCAACAGGCCGGGCAACAGCTGATGACCGCCGAGAACTGGGGCACCGTGCTGCTGATCTTCGCCGAGAACCCGCAGCGCTTCCACAGCCGCAACCCGTTCGCCTACGGCGGCGTTTACGAAGACCCGGCCACTGGCGCGGCTACCGCAGCCTTCGCCGGCTATCTGCGTGACCTGGGCTGGCCCCATGGTGGCGTGATCGACATCGTTCAGGGCGAAGACATGGGCAGCCGTTCGCTGCTGCGGGCAGAAATCAAGGATGAGCCGGGCAGCTCGATTCGGGTGTCGGGGATGGCGCGCACACTGGCGTGATGATCGGTTGAATTGGAATGACCGCTTTTGCAGGAGCTGCCCAAGGCTGCGAAAGCGGTGGCCAGACAAAACCCATTCGCAGCCTTCGGCAGCTCCTACAAGGTCGTCAGGTCTTCAGGATCCGCCCACTCGCCGCAACACCGAGCAGCATCACGGCAATCACCATAAAGGCCAGTTCCAGGCTGCTGACATGGGCGACAAAGCCAATCGCCGCCGGGCCCACCAGAATGCCGCCGTAACCCAGAGTGCTGATGGCCGGGACTGCGACGTTTTCCGGCATGCTCTTCTGCCGCCCCACCGCGCTATAGCACACCGGCACGATATTCGAGCAGCCGACACCGACCAGGGCATAACCGAGCAAGGTTGCCTGCCAGGCCGGAACCAGCGTGCTCACGGCCAGGCCAGCCGCCGCACACAGTCCGCCGAGAACAATCACCCGATTGGCGCCGAGACGCTGCACGATCCAGTCGCCGGACAGGCGCCCCAGAGTCATGGTCAAGGCAAACACTGCATAGCCCAACCCGGCGTGGGCAGGCTCAACGCCGCGCAGCGAGGTGAGAAACACCGCGCTCCAGTCCAGCATCGCGCCCTCGGTGAGGAACACGGTGAAGCACAGCAGCCCAATAAACAGCACCACGCCATGGGGAATGGCAAAGGCCGGGCCGTCGCGCTCACTGCCATAGGTCAACAGATGCGGCCAGGCCTTGAGCAGGGCGATCAACAGCCCTGCCGCGACCACCAGCATGGCGATCAACGGCGAAGCACCGAGCACGAGCAGCGCACTGACACCTGCGGCGCCCGCGATCCCGCCGAGGCTGAACAAGCCATGGAAGCCGGACATCATGGTCTTGCCACTGGCCCGCTCGACGATGATTGCCTGGATATTTATCGTGCAATCCAGCGCACCGAGACTGGCGCCGAATACAAACAGCGTGGCAACAAACAGAGGAAGACTGGAGACCAGCGCCAGCAGGGGCAGGCACAGGCAGATCAACAGACTGGAAACCGTCAGCACGCGACGGCAACCAAAACGCGCCGCCAGTGCCCCGGCCAGGGGCATGGCGATGATCGAGCCCAGCCCCAGGCTCAACAGCAGCAAGCCCAGGGTGCCATCATCCAGACCGATCCGGTCCTTGGCGTAAGGCACCAGCGGTGCCCAGGCGGCAACGCCAAAACCGGCAATGAAAAACGCAACCCGCGTGGAAAACTGCTCCGCCCGTCCCGGCAGGACAGGAGCGAGGGTACTGATGGAGGTCATGCCAAATCCTTTGCAAACGCCGGGCGGTTGCAGCCGGCAGATGCGCAAGCCTAGCATCCTTGGTCCCTGTGGGACCGGCTTTAGCCGGGAAGACGTATTCCAACTCAAGGTAACGGAGCGGATGTACCGGCCTCTTCCCGGCTCAAGCCGGTCCTGCCAAACCACGCGCATCTGGACGATCAGGGATCAGGAGATCCAGGGCGACTTGCGAATGATCTCGACAAAGTTCAGCGGCTTGAAGCCCGGTACTGCGTCCACCAGCACATCCGCGTTGACCGTACCGAAGGTGGTATCGGGCTTGTCCTTGAAGCCATTGGCGAAGGCACACAGGATGCATTCCTTGAAACCGTCACCGCGCGGATGGGCATGCACCACGGCCTCGCGCTGCACAGTCGGGAAGGCGGCATAGTCGATACCCAGCACGTCCATTTCCACACCGGCGGTGACCAGTGCCACGTTCGGCCGCAGATGCTCGGGCACGCCCGGCGTGGTGTGCAGCGCGATGGACAACCAGACCTGCTCCATATCCGCCTCGGTGAGGCCGAACGGCTTCATGAACTTCACTGCCGCGTTGGCGCTGTCGACTTCGAAGCGGTCCTTCTCGCTGCGATGGGCTTCAACCAGGCCCAGGTCATGGAACATCGCGCCGACGTAAAGCTGCTCGGCATCGTACTTGAGGCCCTTGCGCTCGCCGCTCAGGGCGCCCCAGAGAAATACCCGGCGCGAGTGATGAAACAGCAGGTCGTCTTCCTGCTCACGGATATATTCGGTGGTGGCCCGGGCCAGGGCGCTGTCGGGGATTTTGATACCGGCGATGGAATTGCTCATGAGGGCTGTCCTGTAGAAGTCGCGCCGTCGTGACGCGTTGGACACAGTCTCGGGGCTGGCCTGAAACCGCTCAATCGGCGCGGTATATCGTTCCCTGCCAAACGTAGGTCGTTTCCTGCCAGCCCTTTTAGGATGCGCTTCGGATAGACTGCCCATCGTTCAATCAACCAATAAGAAATAAACGAGGCCGCTGTGTACAAAGGGATTGTCTTGTCGGTTTCGGCGTCCTGCCTGTTTGCCGTGATGTACTACTACACCTCCTTGCTCAAACCCCTGAGCGGCGAAGAGATCTTCGGCTGGCGCATGCTCCTGACCGCTCCCTGCGCGACGCTGTTCCTGATGCTCAGCGGCGAGTGGCATCTGGTGCGCAGCCTGCTGGGCCGCATCCGCCGTGAGCCATGGCTATGGATCGGCCTGCCGCTGTGTTCAGCATTGATGGGCGTACAACTCTGGCTGTTCATGTGGGCGCCGCTGCACGGGCGCAGCCTGGAAGTGTCCCTGGGTTATTTCCTGCTGCCGTTGAGCATGATACTGACCGGCCGCGTGGTGTACGGCGAGCACCTGTCGCGCCTGCAGAAGATCGCGGCGGCCTGCGCACTGGTCGGGGTCGGCAACGAATTGCTGCGCCTGGGCAGCTTCTCCTGGGAGACCCTGCTGGTCTGCCTGGGCTACCCGTTCTATTTCATTCTGCGGCGCAGGCTCAAGGTCGATAACCTCGGCGGCCTGTGGTGCGACATGGCCCTGCTGCTGCCCGCCAGCCTGTGGTTTATCGTCCACGGCAACCCCGGCGCGTTGCGCGACTTTCCCGCGCTGTACGGCTTGATACCGCTGCTGGGGCTGATCAGCGCCTCGGCCCTGATCAGCTACATCCTCGCCAGCCGCCTGCTGGCGTTCAGCCTGTTCGGCCTGCTGAGCTATGTCGAACCGGTGCTGCTGGTGGGGGTCGCGCTATTGCTGGGAGAAAGCATCGGCCGTGACGAGTGGATGACCTATCTGCCGATCTGGCTGGCCGTGCTGGTGCTGGTGGGCGAAGGCTGCAAACATCTGCTGGCGCAAAGGCGCCGCCGCTGAGAATACTGGACGTGGGACCGTCTTTAGCCGGGAAGGCGTCTTTCCTGATCACAGAGATGCAGCGGATATTCCGTCCCTTTCCCGGCCAAAGCCGGTCCCACACATCCCATTTCAAAGCATTGAGCCGTCTCTGGGGATGGTCAATCGGTAAACCGCTCCAGTTGCATCTCCTGCAAGCGGCTCAAGGTGCGGCGAAAGGCAAACGACAGATAGCCCTGGGTGTACAGCTCGTCCATGGGCTGCGCCGCTTCGATATACAGCGGCACGCGACGGTCATAGCACTCGTCCACCAGGGCAATGAAGCGGCGCACGCCGTCGTCGTGGGGCGACAGCTGCGGCAATTCGCGATCCCCGGCCACCACCTGCTCCACTGCATCCTCGGTGCCACGGGCGATGCGCCCTTCGCGCTGTGGCGCGCTCAGCGCCGGGACCTCGCCAAGCAGCACCGCCGAGAAACGGTCGCACAGCTCGATAAAATCCATGGCCGCCAAGGGCTGTTCGCACAGGTCGGCATAGCGGCACCACAACACCGTGGGCGTCTGGCGCACGACATTGATCGCCCGACGGCCCAGCATGACCGGTTCATCGCAAGCCGCCTGGCCTGCACTTAACGTTTCGAACACGCCGGTCAGCGCACTGGGAACACCGGCCTGACCCAGCCAGTAACGCTGATGCAACTGCCCCGGATGCAGACGATGATCCTCGCCGCCATCGACGCTGAGCACCTGCATATAGCGGTTGATCGCCGCAATGGCCGGAATGAAGCGCTCACGATTATGGCCGTTGCTATACAACTGCTCGGGCGGCTGGTTGGACGTCGAAACCAGTACCACGCCCTCTTCAAACATTGCCTGCAACAGGCCGCCGAGGATCACCGCATCGCCGATATCGGTGACGAACAGCTCGTCGAAACACAGCACCCGCACGTCCCGGCCCAACTCCTTGGCCAGTACTTGCAGGGGCTGTGCGGTGCCGACCAGATCGAACAGACGCTTGTGTACCCACCGCATGAAGTGATGAAAGTGCTGGCGCCGGGCAGGTACGCTGAGGCTGTCGAAAAAGCGGTCCATGAGCCAGGTCTTGCCGCGCCCGACCGGCCCCCACAGGTATACGCCCCTGGCTGGTGCACCCTTGCCCTGCAACGCCTGGTAGCACGCCTCCAGCTGTTGCGCCGCTTGCAATTGCGCTGCATCGGGCTGAAAACCACGTTGTGCGACCGCCTGTTCGTAGGCTTGCAGGGGGGATACCGCGCTCATCAACCAATCACCGTCTGTCTGGGCAAGGGGGGCAAGCATATAGCAGATGGCCTGCGCGATGGCATGAACAACATCACCTCCTGTAGGAGCTGCCGCAGGCTGCGAAAGCGATGGGGGCAGGGAAATCCAATCGCAGCCTGCGGCAGCTCCTACGAGGGAAGATCGTCAATTGAGCAAATCGAATGGCAGGCAAATTGCTGTAGGATTGCCCTCCCCGAAATAGCGACATAGGGCGCTGCCATCCTCAATGGCGCCATTTCCCGCCTCAGGTTCAACAGGTAATTCATGACCGCCAAACGCCTATACACCGACGCCCTGGCCGGGCTCACCACCTCTTTCGCCCTCGTCCCCGAATGTATCGCCTTTGCCCTGGTGGCCCACCTCAACCCGCTGATGGGGCTGTATGGCGCATTCATCATCTGCACCTTGACGGCACTGTTCGGCGGACGGCCGGGAATGGTTTCAGGGGCTGCCGGATCGATGGCGGTGGTGATTGTCGCCTTGGTGGTACAGCACGGCGTGCAATACCTGCTGGCCACGGTGCTGCTGGGCGGCGTGGTGATGATGGCTTTCGGTCTACTGAGGTTGGGCAAACTGGTACGGATGGTGCCGCATTCGGTGATGCTGGGCTTCGTCAATGGTCTGGCCATTGTCATCGCCCTGGCTCAGCTCGAGCATTTCAAGTCTGGTGAAACCTGGCTCAGCGGCCAACCGCTGTACCTGATGGCAGCCCTGGTGGCCCTGACCATGGCCATCGTCTACCTGCTGCCACGCCTGACCCGCAGCGTGCCGCCGGCCCTGGTGGCGATCCTCACCACCGGCCTGTTGGTCTATCTGTTCCACCTGCCGACCCGCACCCTTGGCGACATGGCCCATATCGCCGGTGGCCTGCCGACCTTCGCCCTGCCGGACATTCCCTGGAACCTCGAGACCCTGCGCATCATCGCGCCCTACGCGATCCTGATGGCCCTGGTCGGCCTGCTGGAAACCCTGCTGACCCTCAACCTCACCGACGAAATCACCGAAAGCCGCGGCTATCCGGATCGCGAATGCGTGGCGCTGGGCGCCGCCAATATCGCTTCGGGCCTGTTCGGTGGCATGGGCGGCTGCGCCATGATCGGGCAAACTGCGGTCAATCTGGGCTCGGGTGGGCGCGGCCGGTTGTCGGGTGTTGTCGCCGGCGTCGCGATTCTGCTGTTCATCCTGTTTCTCTCGCCGATGATCGAAAGCATCCCTCTTGCCGCACTGGTCGGGGTGATGTTCGTGGTGTCGCAGCAGACCTTTGCCTGGGCCTCCCTGCGGGTCATCAACAAAGTGCCTCTCAATGACGTATTGGTGATCATTGCCGTTACCCTGATCACGGTGCTCACCGACCTGGCCACGGCGGTGTTCTGGGGCATCATCATTGCCGCGCTGAATTTCGCCTGGCAGCACGCACGACAGCTGTACTCGGACAGCCACCTGGAAAACGGCGAGAAGCTTTATCACGTCCATGGCACGCTGTTTTTCGCCTCGACCACCACCTTCCTCAACCAGTTTGACCCGGCCAACGACCCGGACCACGTCACCCTCGATTGCAGCCACCTGGCCTTCGTCGATTACTCCGCGATCGCCGCCCTGAATACCCTGCGTGAGCGCTATGCCAAGGCAGGCAAGCATGTACGGGTCATTCACCTGTCCGAACGCTGCAGGAAACTGCTCAAACGCGCCCGGGCCCATCACGAATAGTCAGTCAGCCGTCAGCAGGTCCCGGGTCGCCAGCACCGTTGCATACTCGCCATGCAGGTTGGCCAGGGACATGCCGTGTACCTCTTCAGCGGTGCGCGGCGTGCCAAAGAAATCCGCGCCGTCGAAGGTGTAACAGGCGTCATGGGGCACGATCACTTCGAACCCGAGATTGCCGCCACTGCGCGCCGTGGACTCCACCGAGTTATTGGTGATCACCCCGACGATCACCACCTGAGTAACCCCGTCATCGCGCAACCACTGCTCCAGGACACTGGAGCTGAACGCATCCGGCACCCGCTTGCGCAACTCGCGCTCCCCCGGCAACGGCAAAAACGCCGGTTGATACTCCACGCCGGACTGCTCGGGCCAGAACACTGAATCCGGCGAACGGGAAAAATGCCGCACATGAATCAACGGCCGCCCGGCCTGCCGCCATGCCTGGAGCAGCGCAAGCATATTGCCCTCCGCATCCGGATTATTGCGCCGCCCGAGCTTGGGGTGGTTCATGCCTTGTTGCATGTCGATGATGATCAGGGTGGTGTCGGGATGCAGGTGCATAGGGGGCTCCTGAAGCGGGTTAAACGTCATAGGGCACTAAATCGCTGAGCCAATCCCTGCTCGGCGAACTGTTCAATGATGAAGTCGACAAAGGCCCGGGTCTTGCCGGGCAGCAGCTTATGCTCGCGGTAGTAGAGCGAAATATTGCCATCATCGACATACCAGTCCGGCAACACCCGTTGCAGGGCGCCGCTTTTCAGATAAGGCAAGGCGAAAGGCATGCTGACCAAAGCGATGCCCAGCCCCTGCTCGGCGGCCGAACAGGCGGCTTCGGAATCGCTCATGGTCATGCGCTGTTTCAGGCTCAGCGGGCTTTGTGTCTGTTGGCGACTGGTCAGAGGCCAGTTACGCACGCGGCCGGTCTGGGGCGAGCGGATCAGAATGCCAGCGTGACCGAGCAAATCGTCCGGATGGCTGATCGGCGACTGGCCAGCCAGGTAGCCCGTGGACGCCACCAGGACGCGATGCGCCACCGCCAGCTTGCGCGCCACCACGCCCTGGGGCAGTTCGAATCCGCCGCCAATGGCCGCATCGAACCCCTGGGCGATCAAGTCCACCTGGCGGTTATCAAAATGCCAGTCCGGGCTGATCGCCGGATAGCGCCGTAGAAACTCACCCAATAGCGGCAGCACATACAGCCGCCCGAATATCGTGCCCATGCTGACCTTGAGCGTGCCCGCGGGCTGACCCTGGGCACTGGCGATATTGGCCACGGCATTCTGGATGGTATGGAAGCTGGTACCGACCTCGGCAAGAAATCTTTGCCCCGCTTCCGTCAAGGTCAGGCTGCGGGTACTACGCTGGAACAGCCGCACGCCAAGCCCGGCCTCCAGGCGCGCGACACTTTTGCCCACTGCCGCAGGCGTCAGGCTCAAACGCCGCGCGGCCTCGGCAAAACTGCCCACCTCGGCGCTGCAGACAAAGCACTCGATGCTGTTGAAGTGTTCCATAACATCGCCATTCGATACTTTTGGTTTACACAGACTATCTCAATTACCGGCTACTCAGGAGTTAATCAGCGTTCGATACTGGCGCCCATCAACTCACTCCCCCACTACCGGAGAACACCATGACTTACGCACAAAACCTCACCGGCAAAACCGCACTGGTCCAGGGCGGCTCCCGCGGCATCGGCGCTGCCATCGTCAAGCGCCTGGCCGCAGAAGGCGCCGCAGTCGCCTTTACCTACGTCAGCTCCGAGGCCAAGGCCCGGGAACTGCAGGACAGCATCACCGCCACAGGCGGCAAGGCCCTGGCCATCCACGCCGACAGCGCCGATGAAAAAGCCATCCGTGCCGCTGTCGCCAGTACCGTACAGGCCTTCGGTGGTCTGGATATCCTGGTCAACAACGCTGGCGTACTGGCCATCGGCCCGCTGGAAGACTTCAGCATGGAAGACTTCGACCGCACCCTGAACATCAACGTACGCAGCGTCTTCATCGCTACCCAGGCCGCCGCACAGCATATGAAAGAAGGCGGCCGCATCATCAACATCGGCAGCACCAACGCCGACCGCATGCCCTTCGCCGGCGGCGGCGTCTACGCCATGAGCAAATCGGCGCTGGTCGGCCTGACCAAAGGCCTGGCCCGTGACCTCGGCCCACGCGGCATCACCATCAACAACGTTCAACCCGGCCCGGTCGACACCGACATGAACCCGGCCAGCGGCGACTTCGCCGACTCACTGATCCCGCTGATGGCCGTCGGCCGCTACGGCCACGTCGAAGAAGTCGCCAGCTTCGTCAGCTACCTGGCAGGCCCGGAAGCCGGTTACATCACCGGTGCCAGCCTGACCATCGACGGCGGCTTCGGCGCCTGATCCACGGCAACCTCGGGCGTCCGGCAAGGCTTTTAGCCACCGCCGGACGCTTTTCTGCTTAAGCGCATGAAAATTCTGAAAAAAAGTTTTGCGTTCAGGAAAGGTTTCAACTACATTAGCGCGCCTCGACACAGCAAGCCTGTGACGAGATACGGTGAAGTGTCCGAGTGGCTTAAGGAGCACGCCTGGAAAGTGTGTATACAAGAAATTGTATCGAGAGTTCGAATCTCTCCTTCACCGCCAAATTTGAAACAACGCAGAGCCCCTGAAATTCGTAGCGAATTCAGGGGCTTTGTGGTTTCTGGCGTTTGAAAAAACATCCCTTCTTGCCGCTGGCGTATTTCTGTAAATGCACCATCCATCGTCAGTTCGTGAATTTCTCTGAACCCTTCGCAAGCCCGCCTACACTAATCCTGTAACCCTGCGGAGGTGACACATGAGAACTGAGTATTACTGGATAATGTTGGCTGTAGTCGTGGTGCTTGCTGATCTGTTTGCGGTTTTCAGTATCAGGCGCAGTGCCGCCAATGCTGAAAGCAAGGCATTCTGGCAGGTGATCATCATCTGGGTGCCGGTACTGGGCGTAATGCTCTGGGCGATCATGGGACCCAAGAACATTCCACACTCTCATCCGACTCATAGCGAACATCACTCCTGAGTCAGTCGAGAAGATAACTGTAGGCGCTGCCGAAGGCTGCGAGCGGATCGCAGCCTCCGACAGCGCCTCCCCTTTTCACGCTCCGCAAGCGCTGCAACAGGCTTGCGGTTTTGTCGTGTCGTCGCCGTTATCTTGACGTAACTATAAGGCTGCTAAGCTCATCAAGCTGCATCCCCACCCGCTGCGGCAGTAGTACCTGAGGTGTCACTAACCCGGAGGTACACAAATGGACACTGACGACAAAGCTATCCGCCAAACCGTACGCGCCTATGTCGAGGGCATGACCCTGGCCAATGAAGCGCTACTCAGAGAAGCCTTTCACCCACTGTGCAACATCATCGGTCATTACGAAGGGGCGCTGGAGTGGCTTTCACTCGATGAATTCATCGAAGCCATCAATGCTGAAGGCGCTCAAGACGCATTACCGTCATGGAAAATCCGCACGCTGAATATCAGCGGAGACGCTGCAGCGGTGAAAGTCACCGATAAGTATGCCGGGATGAAGTTCACGGACTATCTAGCGCTTCTCAAGCTGCAGGACGGATGGCGGATTGTGAACAAAGTCTATTATCTGCAACACTGAGCGTTATATAGCTCACATCAAGGAAGACCGATTTGAAACGTCTGGTTGTTGCCCTCGCCCTGCCTCTGACAAGCACTCTGGTTTGGGCACAGGCGTTATCCGAGCAAGAAACATCCGCTGCAAACGCCTTCAAGGTTTTCTGGACATCGACCGACTGCGCGCAAATGCGCAAACTCAGCGACTGGCCACAGCTCGTCGCGAAAACGCACAGCAATGATAAGGAACTGTGCGAAAGCCTTGTCAGCCTGCATCAGTTCGTCCAGCAAGTGAATGTGACGGGAGTGCAGCTGCTATCTGGTGATAAAGCACGGGTGAGCGCCAACATCAGCCTGCTCACTGGCACGAGCATGAAACAGCAAGACACCTTTGCCCTGGTCGACGGCAAATGGCTGCTGTCGGCACAATAAATCGCGCGTAAAAAAAGCCCTGAACAGGCCAGGGCTTTTTCTTTACCGATATTGCCTGCGCCCTACTTCAGCACTCCGGCCTGAGGCACGATCTGCAACGGTGTGCGCGAACGCCGCGCCAGGGCATTGCCCATGCGAATCGCGGGCAGCTCGATGTACTTATAGGTCAGCGCCGACATCGCGACAGTCCCCAGCAGGGCAACGGCCATATAAGCACCTGTATACCAATGCTGAATCCATTCGATATGGCTGTTTTTGATCACCCAGACCATGCTGTACATCACCACCGGATGGAACAGGTACAGCGAATAACTGATCGCCCCCAGCCACGCCAGCCAGGCCCAATTCAGCTTGCATACCGTGGCCAGCAGCAGGAAGGTCAGAATGCCGATGGCATAAGGAATGAAGAAATGGATGACTTTGAGATCCGAATTGATCTTGAGGTAGTAAACAATCGCGACCAGAGCAAACAACATCCAGAAACCTACGAAACCGAACACCGACCACTTTGCCAACAGTGGCATGGCTTGTTTGTCGTACCACATGCGGAACAATGCGCCCCAGAACATAATGCTCAAGTGCAGCGATAACATGGTTAATGTCGGATCAGGCGTCACAGACAAGGGGTGCCCGACAAAATCCAACAATAGGGGCAATAACGTAAAGGTACTAAAGGCAAAGATCAGCCCGATCAATACCAAGGGCGAGCGCAATACGCCCTGCACGAACAACACCACGCACAAGACGTAGAACGCCAGTTCGGTCTGCAGGGTCCAGTACTGTCCCTGCACCGAAGGATGGCCCATGGCTTCCTGCAACATGGTCAGGTTCCACAGGATCGACGACAGGGAAATTTCCTTGCCCCAGATGTACCAGAAGGTAATCAGGCCGAACGGAATGGAGAACCAATAGACCGGATACAAGCGAAACAGGCGCTTGATCAGGAACTCGCGGCAGGACTCACGTCGCTCGCCGCGCAGGCTGGACGGAATCACAAAACCGCTGACCGCGAAGAAGATCACCACGCCGATACGGCCGACATCGATCAGCGCGGCAAAGTCGTGAAGCCTGTCTTGAATGGACGGGGTCGCGATCAGTACGAACTGCTCACTGGTGTGCATCCAGACCACCAGCAGAGCGGCAATCGCCCGCAGGCTATCAATATGGGAAAAGCGCGTAGTGCTCATGACATCATTCCTTGATCTTCCTGTCCGTTGCCAACCGCAGCAACGTCCTGCATATCCACAGTGCTAACCGCTACAACGGGGCGAGACATGTCTTATCCATTGCCGCCCATCAAGGGACGGCGCTTTATTGTTTTTCAACGGGTTCTCACGGAAAAACCCGACAGCCTGCCGCCATGCCCAAACGCAAAAAGGCCCGGCGGGCTTTTTCCTACGTTTCGAATGGCAGATTCAGCGCATTAAAGGGCAAATACGCAGACGAATTTGGCGTTTTCGCCATCCGTTCAGCTACGGTTCAGATACGGTATCAGAATCGATACATTACGATAGCACTTTGTATATGAAGCGCCATTACACTGCGCGCCCTACCCTTTCGCCCAAAGATCCGCCCCCATGATTGAAGAGTTCGAAGTTCCCAGCCCCCACGAGCGTCATGTGGAACACGTCACCGAGCACGCCCACCGCCACGGCGACAGCTTCGCCAGCAAAATCGCGGTCATGACAGCCATCATGGCCACCCTTGGCGCCCTGCTCAGCTATCAGGCGGGCTCCACCGAAAGCGAAGCGGCCATCGACAAGAACAACGCGGCGATCAAGAAGACCGAAGCGTCGAACCAGTGGAATTACTACCAGGCCAAATCCAGCCGCCAGAACCTGTCGGAACTGGCCATGCAGATCCCCGGCGTCGACACCAAGCACTACGCCGCCGAAGCCCAGCGCTATAAGGCCGAGAAGGAAGAGGTCAAGAAAAAGGCCGACGAACTCGAAGCCCAGGCCAGCGAGTGGGACGAGAAATCGGAAAAGGCCCTGCACCAACACCATCGCTGGGCCCAGGCGATGATGGCCATTCAGATTGCCATTTCAATGGCCGCCATCACCCTGCTGACGCGCAAGGAATGGCTGAAAAATCTGGCCTACACGGCGGCGGGTGGCAGTGTGGTGTTGGGCGCTTTGGCGTGGTTGCATATATAGAGGCGCGACCACCCCTACCCTGTGGGACCGGCTTTAGCCGGGAAAGCGCCCTCTCGGCTCACTCCGGCCCCACAGAATCACCGACGACCCGGCGCTAGCAGGACCCGACGTGATGCAGCGATAAATCCAGCTCGGCCTTCATCGCACCGAGCATATGCACGACCGCGAAGGCCAGATCACGCTCATCACCTTGGCGCGCATCGCCGCTTTCATAGGCGACGGCCGTGGTGCAGCGCAGCATATCGGAGACGTTAAGCAGGGATTTTTCGAGGGCAGCGAGGGATTCGGCTGAAGGTATTTTGTTCATTGTTTGTATCCGTATGGGCTACTGGGGCCACCTGATATTTGCTGCTAAACAAATGAGGTGACGGCTTTGACGCGGGTTAGCAGACCGGCCCGGAATACAATAACCGGCGCACCCGAAGGTGCCCCACGCAAAGCCGCCATAGCGGTACTCGCGCGTTGTATAACCAGGGGCAGGCTGCTAAACCCGATCACTGAGATTCAGCGACCGACGCACCCTAGAGCCCGAAAATACCTCACGCAAGAGGGCCGGGATTGTCTCGGAAACTTCACTCAAGAGAAACAGAAAAGCCCCACCAAAACGGCCCATTTCGTCAGCAAAAATAACAGCGCTCACGCTTAGATACCGCAATAGGCGCGAACGCTGTGAGAGCGCATTTTGTGGGAGCGAATTCATTCGCGAAGGTGGTGTTCCAGGCGATGAAGATGCGTCGAATTCACCGGCCTCTTCGCGAATGAATTCGCTCCCACAGATTTGCTCCCTGCCCCGGTTCTCCCACAGGTGTTGTGCTGAACTGGACCGGTTCATGCTCGTACACCGCTATCGCCCGCCCCTCATCCCGTCATACGCCGCCTCACACGCCAATCCCGCTATTCGGGCGCTGTCATACGCTTTTGCCAGCTCACCCGCTCGCTGGTCAGCCCGCTGGAACAGGTCGGAGAGCACCATGGCGGCGCGGGCGGCTGACGCGCCTCGCTCGGCAACTGCGGCACCGTTGCTGGTGCAACCTGCGCTGCCGGCCAACTGTCGAGCCGCGTCGTGCAGGCGTTGAGCAGCAGCATCGGCAACCACAGCATCAGCGCCCGCCTGAATAACCTGAATTCTTGCATCATTACCCGCCTCGTTCACCGCACGTTGACGGCGTTGTTCCTCAGCCCGATTGGCACTACTCGCAGCGGCCAACGCCTTGGCCTCGAGCACCTGCTGATCCGCCCACCTGCCCCGCCAGTCCTTCGCCGTGTCACGGGCACCGCGCTGATAAGCCGCCACCAACAGGCTCAACAGCAACACAACCAACGCGCCCCACTTCCACGCCACGCCGCTCACAGCAACGCCCGGCGCACGCCTTCATCAAGGGTCGCCGCGCTATAAGGCACACGGCCGTTTTCATGTTGAATAATCGCCTGCACCAGACAATTCAACATGTCCGGATTATCCAGGTCCAACCGCACAACCGGCTTACCGGTGCTCAGCAAAATCCGTTGCTCAACCGCAGCGATATAAGCCTGCGTATCGTTCTCGGACGCAGGCGCCCAGCGCTGAATAATGTCGCGGACGGCATAAAGCGCGTATTTGGCCTGATAAGTCCGCAACAGCTTGCCCAGCGCGCGAATGCCGTTTTCCGGCGTATCAAAACGGGCAAAGCGCGACTCCACGGCCGGATCAAACGGCAACTGGCCCTGCCATTGATTGGTCTTGTTGTAATCGATATTGCCGGGGTTGTTATTGCGGATACCGCGAGAGGTGATTGCCATGAATGTTTCCTCAAGACGAAAAAATGCCCGCACACCCAAAAAGGTGTGCGGGCCAGGTTTAACTGTTCAGTTATCAGCGATCAGATGAAGAAAACCCCGAACGCGTCGGGGTTTGCTTGTAGTGCCTGGCGCCGCCGAGCCGGACCCCGGCCCAAAACAGCCACGCCCGCCATCGCGCCAGACCTTCGGCCCGCAACGCGCGATACAACACGCCATCGGCCTGTTTGCGACTCAACTGCCCGGTGCTGTAAAGCTTGTCATGAATAGCCGCGGCGTAATTGCCATAACCGGCCACCAAGGCATAAAGCGGGAACAAGACCGGGTTATGCACCGCTTGCAGACTGGCGAAATTGGTTTCAAAACCAATCTCACTCAACAAGCGCCCATGCTCGTCATCATCCAGAATCAGATCAGCCAACAAGCGATGCTGCCACTTGCCCAACTGCTCGGTTTTCAACGTGGTGATGAACTGACTCATACCGGCCACCCTTCCTCCAGCATCGCCGCCGTGATCGAACCATCGGCCACGGCCGCGAGCAACTGCGCTTCGCGATCGAAACTGGCTTGAACATGGGCGCGGACGGCAGAGGCCAGACTGAGGATCTGAACGGCGCTCAGCTCGATAAAGCCTGCGGAAGTTTTCCAGTTGAGGGAGTAGTCGGAGTCGAGCAAGGCGGCTACTGCGGCACCGGTGATCAGGCCCTGACTATCGCGGTCGGTGGCGATGGGCATGGTGTTGACGGTGATGCCGGAGGTTTCTACCTGATAGCGGCAGGCCGCAATGAGTGTGGACCAGTCAGGGATGGGTAGGGACGGCGGGACTGGTGCGGCGCTCAGTTGTACCCACTCTCCTTGCCATTGCGCGACTTGAGTGCCGGTTAACTTTGGCGGTTTGGTCGGGGTGCTGTTCCTAGGCAACTGTTCAGACTCATTCACTTCAGAGGAGCCTGAATATACTCCCTTTTCGTCCCACTGATAAACCGTAATCATGCTAATTTACCCTTAATATAGGTTACTATTGGGGCCGGTTGAATATTAACTTTTGGCGTTATGAAGCTGGTAGTTTTGTCATAGGAACGATACGGCAGGTTTGCTACTGAAGTACCTGCAAAGGCCATAAACTTGCTTTCAAACTGGAAAGGATAATTAAACGCAAAGGGAACCGACCTAAAAACCCAGGTCAATCCATTATCAGATGAAACCGCTACAGAGTTCCCCGTAGTGGCTAGAACAATACATGAGTCAGTTGTAGACACCATAGCGCCATTAAAAGCCCACGTGGCGGTATTAGCAGGGAAAACTCCAGTAATGCGAGTCCAGCCTAAAATACCTACGGTAATATCGGTGGTTGAATACAGCACTGCAGGGTCGGTATTGGTATTAGCGTAATAGACCCCACCTGAATACCAAAACGAAGAGTACTGCCCTGGCGCTTGAAGAGACAACCAATTTATCCCGTCTGAGCTGAGCATATAAAACGAAGTGCCGGAAGAAATACCGATTAGCTTACCATTTAACGGTATAAATGCTGCAACACCAATGTTTGCCATCCCAGACCTAACTGTCCAATTTATGCCATCTGGTGAGGTTTGGTAGACGCTAGTTGTATTGGACTGAGCAACTACAAATAGCCCGTTTATCGAGGATACCAGAGGGTTCGCAACGGTAGTCCCGAATAATCTTGAAGTCCAGGTGATACCGTCTGTTGTGGTCCAGTATTGTGTCGAGCTTGACTGCTGAGTCAGTAGGAATACACCGTTTGAAACGCCAAGAGAGTACCGGCTAGACCCCGTACTGGGCATTGGCCTTCTTATCCAAGTAATTCCCCTGTCTGATGACGTGTAGCAAAAATCAACGTTAGTGCAACATGCGATGATAAGTGAACCGCTATCAGCCGTCGCCATGTAGGAAATTGAGTCGGACGAAAAAGATTGGTTAATAGGACCAAAAGTAATTATCGATCTATCTACGTCTGGTTTAGCCCCAATAAGTGCATATAAATCAGGGTATGCAGACTGTAGGTAGATTGCTCGATTAGTGGCGGCATACGTTGCCCCGGGAGAGCGAGCAGTCATCAACAGATCACCTATCGATTGGCCAGACTTACCCCATTCAACACCATTTTTAGTGGAGTTAATACGTAATACATCAAATGCATCCTTGCCACTAAAGCTCGGCAAACCTGCGGCGGCCCCCGCAGCAGCTGCGGACACCTGGGCCGATGAAGAGGACGCAGCGGCGTTGCTTGCCTGGGTCGTCGCAAGAGCAACCTGGGCCGCGCCGTTCGTTGTAGCGGCCGCCGCACTTGCGGTGGCAGAGCTCGCGGAGTTGGCCGCCGCCGTGGCGCTCTCTGCGGCAGCGTTCTTGTAGCTCAGGCTCGCATCCATCGAATCCGCCTGCCAAGCCAACGCAGTATTAACCTCCCCCACCATCACAGCCTGTGCCGTCAGCGATGCCCCGGCCTTGGCATCAAACACAGCCTCGGCATCAGTCGGCAGTGGCGCGGGTGGAAGTGGAGTAAGTAGTGGTGGTGTAGTTGAAGTAGTCATTACATAAGGCTCCTGATTTCGAGGGAGTATTCGGCGCGGTCGTAAGTGGAGAGCACGAGTGCGAGTCTTTCGAAGCGGCCGACGATGATGGTGGAATCGACATCTTCACTGCCGATATAGAGCGCGGCGGTGTCGCTCAGGGGTTCCAGGGCGCGCAGTGCGCTGGAAACCTGGCTGCCGCGCATGACGATGTTGAAATCGACATAACGCCTGCGCCCGCGCGGGACGATGCTGACGTTGCCGAAGTCGTCTTCCTTGATCGATGAGTAACTTTCCGTACCCAGGCCGGAGCCATAGACGGCGACGCCAATGTCCTTGGACATGCCCATGATCAGCATGCCGATTTCGGCGGTTGAGCCCGGTGCATTGGCAACCACACGAATATCGGCGTTGCTGAATGCGGGCAGGTCAAACTGGGCGACGTTGTCCTTGATGACGAACTGGCCGAAGTAGTAGCGATACCAGCTGCCACCGGCCTTGTTCGACATGGTGAAGGTTTCGTCATAGACCACGGCGCCGCCGACCAGCATGGTGATATGCACAGTGGAGGCTTTGACGCCGACCAGGCCGATGGAGTTGACCCGGGCGCCGGGGCGGATGGTCAGGTCGATGCTGTCCGGGTTACTGGTGCCGGTGCCGATCAGCCAGGTGTTGCCGGCGCGTTTGTTGAACATCTTCCAGCGGTTGGTCGGACCAAGGTCCAGCCAGGCCGGGGGGATGACGCTGTCGGTTTCCGGGTTGCGGTTGCTGTGGGCGACCAGGGATTCGTAGTTGCGGTGATTGAGCATCACCCGTGTGCCCACCGGATAGGTCGTCGCAGCTGCCCAGAGCGGGTAGTCCGTTTCCGGGACGTTGTTGGCGATCACTTTCGCGGGGGTGATTTCAATGGGCGGTACGACTTTCATGCCGCCACCTCCTGCAGGGCGATGCCTGACTCGTTCTGTTGGCGGATGCCGTAGGCGGTTTTTTCGCTGTAGCGGGCGATCTGCGACAGGTCGTTATGGATCTCCACACGCAGCTGACGCAGCTCGGCCACGGTCGCGTCGGCGCTGCCCGAGCCGTTGAGCATCGAGGCGGTCTGGTTGGCGCTGTAGATGCGCGAAGGTCCGGTGACTTCCAGTTCCGGACCGTTTTCCCCGACCAGACGCAGGCCGCCACCGAACATGCCGCCTGCGGCATAGCGCGGGATTTCGCCGTTTTTGATGGCGTCGTTGCGGATGGCGTTGGCGATGGTGTCGGCGGTTTGTGCACCGCTGCCCAATTGCCCTGCCCAATACATCATCCCGGCCGGATCGGCGTCCCGACCGAGGACGCTTTGATACAGGCTATTGAGGTCATTCGGGCTGGGCGCCCCGCCCGACCCGCTATTCAACACAGGGCTGGCACCAATGCTGCCACTGGCCACTGCCGATTTGACCGCCGCTGCCGCGCTGATCGCCGAGCCCAGATTGGCGATGGCCTGGGCCACCGAAATCACCGAGTTATCGACGCCGTTCAGGGCATCGAGCTGCTTCTGGGCGGTATCGAGTTGCTTGTCCAGCCGCGCCATTTCGTCGTCGTATTGATCCTTGGCGCTTTTGATCTGCTCCTGCACCGTGGCCAGCAGTTGTTCTTCGGTGCTCAGTTGGCTATTGGTCAGCCCGTTGAGTTCGGCGACCACGTTGGCGGTGCGGCCCTGATCGCGGTTGAAGTCTTCCAGGGAGCTGTAGAGGTCCGTGGTATTGCTGCTGACCGTGGACAGCGCGTCGTCCAGGCCGCTGACACCGCTGATGGAGCCGCCGGAACGGGCGGTCGCCAATGCCGCCTGCAAGGTGGCCTGGGCCTGGTTACGGAGCATTTTCACGGCGTCGCTGGAGGTGCCGCGCAAGGCTTTGAGGGCATTGGCCAGGGCATTGCTGATGCCGGTCATGTCGGAAATGCTTTTCTGCGCCGTAGCCGCCATGTCGTTAAGCGAACCGACTCGGGCGTTGTAGGCGTCAGTCACATTCTTTTGTTCCGCCGCCACGGCCCGTTGTACGGCGCTGAACGCGTTGTTGACCGAGGTAGTCGCCGCCGCGAGTGCCGCATCCTGCGCTGCAAGCGCTGCATCGCGAGCCGACTTGGCCCGGGACTCGAGGATGTCGTAGGCGGATGATGCATCACCGGCCAGGGTAATCAGCTTGGCCAGCATGCTGCGGCCGGACTCGGTGGTGATGTCCTGAGACTCGACCAGATCGCGATAGGCATCGCGGCTGGACGGCAGGTTGACGCCCAGGTCCTTGAACTCTTTGCTGACCGCAGTCAGAACGTTGTCGGCTTTTTCCGTGTCGCTGAAGAACTTGTCGTAATAGGTCGCCGCGCCGCTGCTCAGCTTGTCGAAACCACCGGCCAGCAGGCTCAGTTGCTCAGCCATGAAACCGCCCTGCACGCTGGTCTGGAACAGCCCGACATTGAGGTTTTTCAGGACGTCGTTAACGCCGTAGAGGTTTTTGACGAAGGTGGTCAGGGTTTCAAAGGTAAAACCACGGGTGTCGGCTTGCGTGGCGTCGGAGATGGCCAGGACCGAGGCGTCGGCCAGTTTGGTAAACCAGTCGGTAATGTCCGCCTTAATCTGGTCGGCGGTTTTACCTTTGGTGCTGATTTGTGTGGAGGCCATGTTCAGGCCGTCGAGCACGCCGTCGTTGAGCTTGACGTTGAGCATCGCGAACAGGCCCAGCACCGAGCCCTCAGTGGCATCATAGGTGTTGTCGAGGGCTGTCTGCATGGCCGGATCAAGTGCAGTGATCCGCGTGCGCTTTTTATTGCTGCTGAACAGGCCGCCCTTTTTCTTCTGATATTCGAATTGGTCGGCGGAGAAGTCGCCCTTCGAAACGCCCAGTTGAATGCCCTGATCTTTGGTAACCCAGTCGCCACCGAACAGGGAGGAGCCGAACATGCCGCCGAGAACTGCGCCAATGGCTGCGCCGACGGCACTGCCAACCCCCGGAAAAACAGCAGTCCCTATGTACGAGCCCGCGTAAGCTCCTGCCACGGCCCCACTGGCGCCCGCGACCGCGCCCTTCACACCGGCTTTCATATAACCTTCGATTGCACCGCCTAGACCATAAGTAAACGCTGATACGGCACTTAGGCCTGCCTGCGTGGCAGCATACTGACCGGCATTTGCGCCGAGGGAATTGCCCGCCGCTGCGCCTGCCTGCTGAGCCGCCGTTGCGCTGGCGGTGGCACCATTGGAGACAAAACTCGAAGCTGCTGACTTGATGTAATCGAAACCATCGCTCAGCACATTTCCTACACTGTTGAGCACACCGCTGCTTCGGTTCCAGCTTGCGGAAATGGTGTTGAAAAACGAGCTATTGCCGAGATCGAAAAATGTATTCGCACTCTTCCCCAGCGAGCTCAAAATCGACGTAATGCTGGGACTGCCCGCACTTGCATTGCCGGAAGAACCAAGCCCCAGCGAGCCGATCATTGAGGTAATCACCGGCTTGACCAGTGCGTTGGTCAGCATTTCGGCCAATAGCTGCTTGAAGCCCGCAACCATCTTCTCGGAGAAACCTTTGAAGCCCTTGTCGACATTCTTGAAGATATCGACGAAGGCTTTGTCCACCAGCTCAACGGCACCTTTGCTGAAGGTGCTGAACGCGCTTTCGGTTCCGGCCTTGACTGCAGCGCTATCGGTTTTGCCGCTGGTTGCGTTCGTAACCGCATTCGAAACGCCGGTGTCTTTACTGCTCGCCTGTCCCAGGCTCGCCGTTGCGCCAGCATCAAGCGTCTTTTTGATGTACGTAGTACTGGCAGCATTCATGGCCGTGGACGCTGCAGTCATCTTCTTCAAATCGGCAGTCAGGCCGACGACAGACTTCTGCAACGCCGCAACATCTTTATTCGCCGCCCGCGCCTGACTGCTATCAACCTTGATCACTACATTGGTTGTGTCAGTCATGGCCAGACCTCCCGGGTTCAACCCGATGTCCTGGGTCGGCCTCCTGTCTCAGGTAAAAATATTCGGGGCACATAGTGTTCTCCGGACAATAAAAAACCCGCCGTGGCGGGTGTGGGGTGTTCAGGGTTCATGGATCACCCGGTAATGGATCGTGTCCATGCGCATCAGCGCGCGCAGTTCCTCGGGTTCGAGCTGGCGGTCCATGAGGCGGGTCCAGGCCTGCATTTCCAGCCAGGTCAGGGGGTCGCTGGTGCGCTTGCATTCCCAGTACAGCCCGGCCAGATAGTCCATGCCTTCGGGCATGGGCGGAATATCCAGTTCCCTGGGTTTGTGGCCGGTCAACTTCCAGACCCGGGTCAGGTGATCGCGCACGCTGGCGTCGGAGCCCGCAGGCACTTTGCTCAGGCGCATTTCACCTTCCCAGTGACTCAGGAGGCCGTCGAGTCTGACGCGAAAAAACGCGAGCGGTTACTCGCCAGGGCTTCGACTTCCTGGGACAGGCCGGGGTTTTGCGCCAGCAGTTCCATGACCGCCTCGCTGCTGAACGGCACGTCGAACGACCAACCGATGACCAGGGCCGAGCGGTATTTGAGGGTACCGGCACTGGTGATCTCGTAGATTTCATCGAGGGACAGCTTCGCTTCGTCACGGTCGCGCCCTTCGCGGCTGAGCTCCAGCAGGCGACGGCGCGCGGCCGGGGCATCGGAGCTGACCACGATCAGGTAATGCTCGGTGGGCGTGCCGTCGGGCAGGGTCAGGGGCAGTTTCTTGCCCTTTTCGATGGCAGCCAGGGCGAAGAAATCGGACAGGGCGAAGGGTTTGATGGCTGGGGTTTCGGGTTTGTTGGTGGTTTTTTCGGTTTTGGTGGTCATGGAATTCTCCAGTAAGGGACATCAGGCAGAAGTGCGACGGATACGCCGACGTATTCGCGAATGAATTCGCTCCCACAGGGCAGTCAAAGCCAGTGGGAGCGGATTTATCAGGCAGCGGAGCGGGTGATTTTCATGGTGCTGCCCACCGTGCCGTCGTAACCGGCACTGACGGTGTATTGCGGGATGATCGCGCCGGGGCCGCTGACTTGTTTCTGGCCCTGGGTGTAGCGCACGTTGGGCAGTTCCAGGGTGTAGCTGTCGGCGCCTTCGGTGAACTCGATCTTGTGGGAGGTCCTGGTTTCATTGAGAACCTTGTCCCACAACACCGCATCGACCAGGTAGGCACTCATGGAGCCGGTGACCACGGCCACGCCGTTGCTGATGTCGAAGGCTTCGCGATTGCCCAGGGCGAACAGCGCTTCCATGCCGTTGTTGAGGTTAACGCTCCATTCTGTGGCGTAAGCCACCGGTACGCCGCCTTCGGTCAGGGCCAGGTTGGTGGTGATCATGATGTCGGTGGCCGTCGGGGCGATGAAGGTCGAACCCACGGCCAGGGTGTATTTCTCGGCGCGGGTGCCGATCATGCTAAAGGTGACGCCGACCGGGGCGTTGATCGGCGAGCTGATAGCCATGGTGCCGACGCGGCAGCCGGAGTACAGGTAATCGACGCCGATGTCAGTGTGGCGTTCAAGAATCGCGAAGGAACGGTCGTTCTTGCCGATCAGCAGGGTGTCGTTGTCCCAGGTGCCTTGCATGGCGGCCTGGATCAGGTCGTCGAAACTGCTGAAGGACAGCTCCACGGCAATATCACCGGCGACGCTGTAGGTGCCGCCACGGCTGGCCGCCTGTTGGCGGGTCTGGTTGATTTCTGCGGTGGTGACTTCGTTGACGGTCGGCGTCAGGCCGGCAGTGACGAAGCGGATCGGCTTCCAGGCCGGCGTGGCCGGGATGGCGCCGTTGACTTCTTCAACATAGAAAGTCTGTACAGCAGAACCGTTGGCGAGTGTGCTCATTGTGTATCTCCATAAACAAAAAAACCCGCTCATTGGCGGGTGTGGGTGGGTATTGCAACAGGGATAGTTAGTTACTGGCGTAATTCAAGCGGCGTCAACTTTGCGACTGATCAGGCGAATAATCAGTTCACGAATAGCCGTGACCCCGATAAAGCCGATCGCGCCGCCGGCGCCAATGGACAAGTTGGATGGCCAGGCCATCCATTCGATGATGCTGCTGGCCGACAAGCTGAGGCCGCCACAGATCAGGGCTTCAAGGATGATGCGCAACGTACTGGTTTCCTTGGCGTCATAGAGAACGCGCAGGATAGAAATGATCACGGCCATGACTGCGCCTTGCCATGAAGGATGTGTGAGGGCCTGCCAGATGCCGGCCCAGAATGACGGATCGTTATCCGGCGTCATGGTGGCTCTCGCTAAATAAAAGTGGAAAGTTGTTGAAGTTGGAATGACGAAGCTTTGTCTATAAGAGGATTAGTTAGACTGTTGTTGTGTCACTCACAAAAACAACAGCATGGAGAAAATCTACGTTACGGCGACACGCTTGTAAATACATATTTATAGACTTTTTTAAAAATTTAAAACCACAAATAACAACCACACAACAACCCGGAATTAACCGGGTTATTAGTGAAAAAATATTCTACTCAGACAACTAACATGAACACTTAATAGCTGTCAGGCCACCTCTTCATTCAGTATGCCTTCCGCTTCAAACAGGTCCTGAGCCCTGAGCAATGCCAGATTCACCCGCCCTTCCAGATCGCGACGAATACCGGCGGCCCAACGTTGCCGCGTACGTTCCGAGCGAATCTCGTCATCCCAGTTGGACATGTCATACCAGGCCGCGGGCAATACAGCAGTGGAGCGTTTGCCTTGGGCTGCGCCTTTGACCAGAGGAAAGCCCCAGGTCACCACGCAACGCTCACGGAACAGCGAGGGCGCCGGGGTGTTGATCAGGGGAGTGAGCAGTTGCAGCGCGGCGATCTTTTGCGTCAGGTGGGTGGAAAATTTTCCCACCAGGGCGCTCCAATGTTCTTCGGACAAGGAAGAATGCAATCGTGCATGGAGCCAGCAGTCATAGATTTTCATCTCGGCCTTGCTCAGGCCATTGCCGCGCCGGGTGACCTCCCCCGGCGCTACCTGGGTCTGCCAGGACTGGCTCTTGATATCGCTCATGGTGTCGGCGGCCAGGACCCGGACGACGGCGGCTAAAACGTTTCGATAAATCATTGCGCTGGACTCCCGTGCAATAGAAAACAGCCTCAAAATCGTCTTGATCGCAGCCCCTCGATGACGGGCCTGGCAGTGGATTTCTCGCTGACGAAAACAACGATATATGCATTTATGCATAAAATCAATTGCAAAATAGCATTTGCAATATGCACAAACGCGAATCAATATGCACGCCATGCACAATCGCACCGTATCGACCGTTTTAAGAGAGCTGCTGGCCCGGGACGGAATTTCCCCCACGGAACTCCATCGCCGCACCGAAGTGCCTCAATCCACGCTTTCCCGGATCCTCAACGATAAAATCGCCGATCCGGCAGACAAGCACATCTCGAAAATCGCCGAGTATTTTCGCGTGACCACCGACCAGCTACGCGGGCGTGTGCCCCTGGCTGCGGCGGCGGCACGGACGAATGCGGCGCATACCGAGCTACAGGACATCAGCATCTGGGACGATCAGACGCCTCTGGACGACGATGAAGTGTCGGTCCCTTTTCTTCGCGAGGTTGAATTGGCGGCAGGATCAGGAAGATTCGTGATCGAGGAGAGCTCCAACGCATCGCTGCGCTTTGGCAAGCG
The DNA here is from genome assembly GCF_047303955.1 of Pseudomonas sp. Pseusp88. NCBI lineage: Bacteria > Pseudomonadati > Pseudomonadota > Gammaproteobacteria > Pseudomonadales > Pseudomonadaceae > Pseudomonas > Pseudomonas sp. Pseusp88. The sequence goes on from NZ_JBGLYM010000018.1 coordinate 59,385, forward strand.
CAGCCTGCGCCATAACGGCGTGCAGTTCGATCAGGCCAAATGCGTCACCGTGCGTGGCAACAGCATGTTGCCGGTACTTCGCGATGGCGCCACTGTTGGGGTCAATGTCGGCAAGTCGGCCATTGGCGATATCGTCGATGGCGATCTCTATGCCATCAACCATAACGGCCAGTTGCGGGTGAAGCAGGTCTATCGCCTGCCGTCGGGCATCCGGTTTCGCAGCTTCAACCGTGACGAGCACCCGGACGAGGACTACACCTTTCAGCAGATTCAGGAAGAGCAGATCGCCATTCTTGGCCATGTGTTCTGGTGGGGGATGTTTGCCCGATAAGGGGGGCAAATGCTAGCCTTGCGCCATTAACAGGGAGTGTTAGCGATGAAACGGATATCGTTTGCTCTGGCGGCCACCGCAGCCGTTGTTTGCACGAATGCGTACAGCGAAATCTTCAAATGCACCACGCCTGAGGGCAAAATCATCTACTCCTCGACCGCCTGCCCGGATGGCGTCGGTGATGTCGCCCTGCAACGAGGCGGGCCGCCGCTTCTGGCACGCGACGGTGAGCCTGCGGATCATGTCTTGATCATCAATAACAATGCCACACGGATCCTGCAGATCCCTTTGGGTGCCAGAACCACCCTCGTTGAGTCAGACCTGTACAAGAGCAATCAGGCGATGCGCCCGCCACCGCCCAAAGTACCGTCAAATTGCCTGGAAGCACGCTACGAAGCCGAATGCTTCGACCCTTCCGGCGGCCAATCCACCGCCAAGGAAGCCAGCAAGATCAAGATCACCTACGGCAACTTCGATGGCGGCAAGGTTATCGTCCACCCGTGATCGACATGCTCAGCCGATCCGCACTTCACTGATCTGGATATCCGGCGTCAGGTCGGTGTAATTGATGATATCGGCCTGGATCACCGCCGAGTGCGGACCGATGGCGTCCTGAAAAGCCTGCACCGATTCGCAATAGATATGGCAGGCCGCTTCGAACATCGGCGCAGAGCCGGGAATGCCGCCACCAATACCTTTGTCGACCGCATACCGCTTGCAGGCCTCGCCCATCAGCGACTGCACCAGGGGCATGTGCTGGTCACGGTAGTAATCGTGATCGAACCGGGCGCCCTCCTGATACGGATACATCACACTCACTTTGATCATCTGATCTTCCTCGTCGTCGGAAACTTGAAACCACGAAAAACTCTGCCGACTCTACACGTATGCTGGTAGCCGTCTACGCTATCGCGCACAATCCCCCGCCGGCTTATCCCACCCACGCAGGAGTACCGCCATGGATGCATTGGAATGGAATGACGCCGCACTGGCGAAATACCTCGCGAGCAACGCCACGTTGCAGGACGAGATCAAGGACCTGAACGCCCACGAGCAGAAGCAACAGACGCAATGGGCCTTCGAGGACGAAGCCGAGGCACTGGGCATCGAGACCTGGGAGTTTGCCCTGCAATGGATCGCTGAAACGCCCGAGCAGCTCAAGGCCATGCGCCTGGAAGCCCACCGTCAAGTGGCCGAGGCGCTGGGTATGGAATGGGCTGAGTATTGCGCGGTGAATGCGATTCAGGAGTGAGATTTGCATTCACTCCCCCTTTCGGGGAGCGACGCATGAGTGGGAGCGGATTTATCCGCGAAGAGGTCGGTACACTCGATGGATCTTCATCGATTGAAATACCGTCTTCGCGGATGAATCCGCTCCCACCTGCTCACCTGGCGTCCTTGGGTGAGCTACTACTTCAGATCAAACCGGTCCAGATTCATCACCTTGACCCACGCCTTGACGAAATCCGCGACGAACTTGTCCCGGGCATCGGCACTGCCATAGACCTCGGCAATCGCCCGCAACTGCGCATGTGATCCGAACACCAGATCGACACGGGTACCGGTCCACTTGGTAGCACCGGTCTTGCGGTCACGGCCCTCGAAGGTGTCATTGAAGCCTGGTCGCCACTCCGTGTTCATATCCAGCAGGTTAATGAAGAAGTCGTTGGTCAGGGCCTCCGGTTGCTGGGTGAACACGCCGTGGGCGCTGTCGCCGACATTGGCCTTGAGCACCCGCAGGCCGCCGAGCAGTACGGTCATTTCCGGCGCGGTCAGGGTCAGCAATTGCGCCTTGTCCACCAACAGCGCTTCAGCGGACACCCTGTACTGGCCCTTGAGATAGTTGCGGAAGCCGTCAGCGACGGGCTCAAGGAAAGCGAACGACTCGACATCGGTCTGCTCCTGAGAGGCGTCCATGCGCCCCGGCGTAAAGGGCACGTTCAGTTGAAAACCGGCCTTGCTCGCCGCCAGTTCGACCCCGGCACTGCCCGCCAGCACAATCAAGTCGGCCAGGGAGATTTTCTTGCCGCTTGCATTGAATTCCCCCTGAATGCCTTCGAGGATGCTGAGCACACGAGTCAGTTGCTCCGGCTGATTGACCGGCCAATCCTTCTGTGGCGCCAGACGCAGGCGACCACCGTTGGCGCCGCCGCGTTTATCGGAGCCACGGAAAGTCGATGCAGCCGCCCATGCGGTAGACACCAGCTGCGAGACGGTCAACCCCGAGGCCAGCACCTTGGCCTTGAGCGCGGCCACGTCCTGATCGTTCACCAGCGGGTGATCGACTTCGGGAATCGGGTCCTGCCAGAGCAGTTCTTCGGTCGGCATTTCCGGACCAAGATAACGGGACAGCGGGCCCATATCGCGGTGGGTCAGTTTGAACCAGGCGCGGGAGAATGCATCGCTCAGTTGCTGCGGATTATTCAGAAAACGTCGGGCGATGGGCTCGTAGATCGGGTCGAAACGCAGGGCAAGGTCCGAGGTGAGCATGCTCGGTGCGCGGCGTTTGCTCGGGTCGTGGGCGTCGGGAATCTTGCCCGCTCCCGCGCCGTCTTTCGGCGTCCACTGATGGGCCCCGGCCGGGCTCTTGGTCAACTCCCACTCGAAGCCGAACAGGTTTTCCAGGTACTCGTTGCTCCATTGGGTCGGGGTCGACGTCCAGGTCACTTCCAGGCCACTGGTGATGGCGTCACCGCCCTTGCCGCTGCCGAAGCTGCTTCTCCAGCCAAAGCCCTGTTCTTCCAGGCCCGCCGCTTCCGGTTCGGGGCCAACATGGGAGGCCGGGCCGGCACCATGGGTCTTGCCAAAGGCGTGGCCACCGGCGATCAGCGCGACCGTTTCTTCGTCATTCATGGCCATGCGGCCGAAGGTTTCGCGGATATCCAGGGCCGAGGCTACTGGGTCGGGCACGCCTTCCGGTCCTTCCGGGTTCACGTAAATCAGGCCCATCTGCACGGCGGCCAAGGGATTTTCCAGGTTGCGCCCGGCAGGATCAGTGCGGCTTTCTTCCTGACCGTGTTTTTCCGGCTCGGCGACCAGAGCCCCATCACCGGGCGGTTGAGCCTTGCCGTAGCGGGTGTCGCCGCCCAGCCAGACTTTCTCGTTGCCCCAATACACGTCTTCGTCCGGCTCCCAGACGTCCGGGCGACCGCCGGAGAAACCGAAGGTCTTGAAGCCCATGGTTTCCAGGGCAACGTTACCGGTGAGTACGATCAGGTCAGCCCAGGAAATCTTGCGGCCATATTTCTGCTTGATCGGCCAGATCAGGCGTCGTGCCTTATCCAGGCTGACGTTGTCTGGCCAGCTGTTGAGCGGGGCGAAACGCTGCTGCCCTGCCCCGGCGCCGCCCCGGCCATCACCGGTGCGATAGGTACCGGCACTGTGCCAGGCCATGCGAATGAACAGCGGGCCATAGTGGCCAAAGTCAGCGGGCCACCAGTCCTGAGAATCGGTCATCAGGGCGCGCAGGTCCTGTTTGACCGCCTCGAAATCCAGACTCTGGAACTCTTTGGCATAGTCGAACGCCTCGCCCATGGGGTCGGACAGCGACGAGTGCTGATGCAGGATCTTTAAATTCAACTGGTTCGGCCACCAGTCACGGTTGGTGGTGCCGCCGCCAGCGGCGTGGTTGAACGGGCATTTTGATTCAGTGGTCATGTCGGGCTACCTCAGGTAATGGTGCGGGCTTACGCCTTGTTTTATGTCCTGATCAGGGGCACACGGGTGCAGAACCTGAATAAAGATAGCCGCGTCTGGACGCAGGTCTAATAGCCTCACTATTTGAGGGTGATAGAGAGATTCTTTCTTGCCCGGATGTGAGGCTTTAACCCAACGCCGTATCCAGAAACATCATCACCGCAAACCCCAGCATCAGGCCCAGGGTCGCCGGAGTTTCATGGCCATTGCGGTGGGTCTCGGGGATCACTTCGTGGGAGACCACAAAGATCATCGCCCCGGCCGCCAACCCTAGAGCGATGGGATAGCCCAGAGCAAAACTCATGGACACGCCCAGGCCGATCAGGGCGCCCAAGGGCTCCATCAAGCCCGAGCCGACGGCAATCAGCGCGGCTTTCCAGGCACTGATGCCGGTTACTCGCAGGGCCAGGGCGACGGCGAGGCCTTCGGGAATATCCTGGATGGCAATGGCGGTGGTCAGGGGCAGGCCGACCTTCATATCGCCATCGGCGAAGCTGACACCGATGGCCATGCCCTCGGGCAGGTTGTGCAGGGTTATGGCCAGAACGAACAACCAGATCCGATTGATTCGCTGAACTTCCGGGCCCTTGCGGCCGAGGTCCTGATGTTCATGAGGTACGAAACGATCGAGGCCGATCATCAGCGCCACACCCAGGCCCAGCCCAATCACCACGACCCCGGCGGCCAGTACCTTGTTGGTGACCAGGGCCTGTGCCGCATCAATGCCGGGCAGGATCAGGGAAAAGGAACTGGCGGCCAGCATCATGCCCGCCGCGAAGCCCAGCATGATGTCCTGGGTACGTGCGGCAATGTTACGCAGGATCAGGGCAAACACTGCGCCCAGTGCCGTCGCGGCGAAACCGCCGGTGCCGCCAAGCATGGCCAGGCGCAGGTGATCGCCGCTGGCACCGGTCAGGGCGCTATAGCCGCTGGCCAGCAACAAACCCGCCACCACCGCCAAGGTCAACCAGAACGATACGCCTGACCAGTAATGCACCGTGCCCCTGTCGGGCGAAACCGATTCTGCCACGTGACCTCCCCACTGCTGCTGAGCACTCGATGGCGACACGGAGATGACGCCCACGGATATCAGAAACGTCTGAGGGCCTTAAAGGTTTAAAAATATTTGCGAATCACGACGGGTGGTATTCACTGGCAGCTTTTGTGGACCGGGGATTCAGCCAGAAAACCCGCCATCCTTGAGAAACGCCAGTTCCTCCTCGGTGCTCACTCGCCCCAAAAGCGCATTGCGATGGGGAAATCGGCCGAAGCGCTGGATGATGGCCGCATGCTCTTTGGCCCACTTGAAGTCCTTGGGATCGAGGGCCTGATTCAGTTGCACAGCCAGACGCTGGTCATCAGTGTTTTCCGCATGCTCGAAGGGCAGATAGCAGAACGCCCGCAACGGCACTTCGATCAATCGGTCCAGACCGGCCTCGACCATTTGCCGCGCGTAATAACAGGCCAGTGAATCGGTGGCAAACATATGCGCTGTGCCACGAAAGGCATTTCGCGGGTATTGGTCAAGCAGCAGGAGCAGCGCCAAAGCACCTTGCGCGTCGGCCATCCAGTGCTCCAGTTCACGGCGGGCAGCCTGGAAATGAGCGTCATAGAAGGTTTCCCGAAACAGCAGGTCGAAGTCATCGTCCTTGCGGAACCAGCGCTTGGGACCGGCCTTTTTCCAGAACTCGATGACGGTTTGGGGAATCAGCGGATTATCTGCCGTATCAGTCAAAATCAGTGCCTGCGGTGAGTTGTTATTCGAGCAGGGAAACCAACCGGGGTTCGATCTCCCCCGCCTGGATATCCAGCAATGCCAAGGTCACCGGCAGCTTGAATCGTCGCGGCCCGGCGCTGCCCGGATTGAGCCACAACCGCTCGCCGCGCCATTCGATACGCGGTTTGTGGGAGTGGCCGGTAATAACCAGCTTGATCGTCGCATCCAGCTCAGCGGGGACGTCGGCGATGTCGTGAACCAGCAGGGTCTGCCAACCATCGAGATCGAGTATCAAGTGATCACCCAGGCCTCGCGCCCACTCAAGATTCAGGTCGTTATTACCGCGCACCACCTGCAACGGTGCGATGGCCGCCAGTTGCTCAAGGATTTCCGGCTTGCCGATATCGCCGGCATGGATGATTTGCTCGCAGCCCTGCAGTGCCGCAACGGCTTCGGGGCGCAGCAGGCCGTGGGTATCGGAAATCACGCCAATTTTCATATTCAAGGTGTTTCCCTGTGGGACCGGCTTTAGCCGAGAGGACAATCTGCCGGACTGTAAAACTGTATCAGCCCTGCCTGAGCCTTGCCGGCTAAAGCCGGTCCCACATCAGTTCTGAATCAGCCAATCAATACGAAGCGGCTGTCGAACGCCGCATTACGGGTCTCGAGAATCCCCTGATACGCTGGGCTGTTATACCAATCGATAGCCGTCTGACGGTCCGGAAACTCAATGATAAGCCCACGCTCGAAGGTGCTTTCGCCATGCAGGGTCGTCAGTGGGCCGCGGGTCAGGAAGCGTCCGCCAACGCTCTCAATCGTTGCACCGGCAACCTCGGCGTAACGGGCTTTGGCGGCTTCGTCTTTATCGGTGATTTCAACGTACAGGTAGACGCTCATGGTGACTCCTCGGTAGATGAAAGGCGTGAGTGGATTTAACGAAGCTATCACGTCCCGGCTGTTAATTTCTGCCCACGTAAAACGGCGGAATATTCAATATGGACCGTGAAATACTGGTCGAAGCCAGGGCTCTGACGCGAGTCGCCGACGGCGGTGCGCACGTCCTTCTGCAACCTGTGAACTTCGCCTTGCGCAGAGGTGACCACGTCGCCATCACCGGTTCATCCGGCTCGGGCAAAAGCGTCTTTCTGCGCACCCTTGCCTTGCTGGATGGCGCGACTTGCGGGGACATCCTTTGGCAGGGCAAGCCCATTGCGGATGCACAGGTGCCGCGCTATCGCAGCCGTATCTGCTACCTGTCGCAAAAGCCAGTACTGCTCGAGGGCACGGTGGAAGACAACCTGCGCTTTCCCTATACCCTCAAGGCGTCGAGGCATTTGCAGTTTTCCATCGACAAGGTGCGGGCATTGCTGGATCGCGCCGGAAAAGGCTCAGGGTTTCTCACCAAGGCTGCGGGCGATCTGTCAGGCGGAGAAGCACAGGTAGTTTCCTTGATCAGAACCCTGCAACTAGATCCCGACGTGCTGTTGCTGGACGAACCCACCGCTGCTCTGGACCCGGTATCAGCAAGGGAAATCGAAGCGCTGATACAGGCCTGGTTCGAGGCTGATGCCGCGCAGGAGCGGGCCTTCATCTGGGTCTCCCACGATCTGCAACAGGCACGGCGCATGGCTGGCAGCCACTGGACAATGGACGCTGGCGTGCTGACCGGGCCTGAATCGCAATGAATTATCAGAATCTTTCCGTCACCGACCTGGCCATCGCCGCCGCGCTGATCCTGATCAACGGCCTGTTGTCCATGGCCCTGAAACTGGCCCTGGGCCGACAGCTGGTTGTGGCTGCGCTGCGTACCGTGGTGCAGTTGCTCGCCATCGGCTATCTGCTGGGTTGGGTTTTCCAGTTCGCCTACTGGTACGTAGTGCTGCCGTTGATGTGCCTGATGACCCTGATCGCTGGCGTTTCCGCCGCCGGGCGGGGCAAACGCGGATACGCCGGGCAATACGTCGACAGCATCGTTTCGGTATGGGTCAGTTCATGGCTGATCGCTGCAATCGGGCTGTTTGTGGTCATTCGCATCCGCCCATGGTACGAGCCTCAGTATGCAATTCCGATTCTGGGCATGATTCTCGGCAATACCCTGACCGGCGTGTCTCTGGGCATCGAGCGCATGACTCAGGAACTGGCCTCGGGGCGCGGCACGGTAGAGATGATCCTGGCCCTGGGAGGCTCGCGCTGGGAGGCCGCACAAATGGCCGTGCGCCAGGCAATACGGGCGGGAATGATCCCGACCCTGAACCAGATGAGCGTGGTGGGCATCGTCAGCCTGCCGGGCATGATGACCGGACAGGTACTGGCCGGGGAAAACCCGGTGGATGCGGTGCGCTATCAGATCGTGATCATGTTTCTGATCGCCGCCTCTGCAGCACTGGGAACAGTGGGCGCAGTGCTGCTGACCTATCGGCGGCTGTTTTCACCGGGCCATCGGTTTTTACTGCATAAGCTCAAGCAGCGAACCTGAAACTGTGGGACCGGCTTTAGCCGGGAAGACGGCATTTCAATCGATGTAACTGTATCGAATGGCCCATTCTGTTCCCGGCTGAAGTCGCTCCCAACAGGGGTCAGCAGCAAGGGTTGCCACTCACCACTTACAATAGATGCCAATTACGCAAAGTCTGGGGCACGGGGCTTTTGCTCTTTTGCCATTGCGCAATGGCAATGCCGATCAGCAGCCACATGCCACCAATCGACAGCCCGGCCAGTACATCGCTGAGGTAGTGCAGGCTGAGGAACACGCGACTGAAGCACACCGAAGCAATCACTGCGGCAAACCAGAAACCTGCTTCGACCCGCTGCTGGCGCTGCGTCAGGGTGCCCGCCAGCATATAGCCGATAAAGCCCAGGACCACCGTCGACGCCGTGGCGTGCCCGCTGGGGAATGAAGGGTTGAGTTCGACGAAACCATCGAGAAACGGCGGACGGGTGCGGTTGACGATGTACTTGACCGCCCAGGTGGTGAATTCGGCCCCGACGAATGCCACCCACAAGGGGATAACGCTCTTGTGCCGATCAGCCCAGAACAGCAGCGCCGAAACCAGGGCCACCGCCAGGGTTGCGAAGATCACTGTGCCGGGGATGGTCATCAGCAAAAACACATGCAGTAACCACGGCGCGCGAAAGGCCGTAAGCGAGGTATTGACTGCCGTGTCCAGTATCAGTTGACCGGGCCATTTCATCACCAGGGTTGCCAGTATCAACAGCCATACGGCCAGCGCACCGGCCACCTGCAACAGGCGACGAATCAACCCGGCCGAGTCAGTCATGGGCCGTTGCAAGCTGCCGCCGAGTCGCTCCTCGGGGGTCAGGAAGAAATAACGCACGGCCATGCGCAAACCCAGAATCACCAGCACGAACGCGATCAGAAACAGAACGGAATCTAGGAAGGTATTCACTGCAAACCCTTGGTACACAAACCCTGCGATGGTTTCACAGGCCAGGTGCCAACTATGCCGTGGGAAAAGTAAAGATGGCGTGAAAAATCGGTAGGGGATGGGTGCCTGCGAGCAAGTTTCATGTTGGCTGGAACGCTATCGCCCACCAACGCAGGTTCGTTGACGCGAAGTTCAATGTCAGCAGGTCTCGATACCTGCCAGATGGAAAGATAGACGCACTGCAAAAGCTTCCACTTCGTGGGCCAAAATAACGCCACCGCACATCGCCCATTGCTCTGGCAGTACCACGACACTACAATGCGAATCATTCTTAAATGCATGCGCAATAACTGCGCCGGAGTCATGTGGTGTCGCGTCCCCCTTCCCCTGCCTCGTCGAGTGTCGAAGGCCTGTATCTCGACCACCGCAACTGGCTGACCGGTTGGTTGCAGCGTCGCCTGGGCTGCCCCCACAGCGCCGCCGACCTGGCTCAGGACACCTTCGTACGCCTGCTGAGCAATCGGCAGGAGCACGCCCTCAATGAACCCCGAGCCTTTCTCACTACCATCGCCAAGCGCGTGCTGTTCAACCACTACCGTCGCCAGGACCTGGAGCGCGCCTATTACCAGGCGTTGCAGCAGTTGCCTGAACAGGAAGTGCCTTCGGAAGAACACCGCGCCATCATTCTAGAAACCCTGATGGAGCTGGACCGTCTGCTCGACGGCCTGCCCGGCCAGGTCAAGCGCGCCTTCCTGCTGGCCCAGATCGATGGCCTGAGCTATGGCGAAATCGCCACGCAATTGGGGATCTCCCTGGCGACGGTCAAACGCCACCTGCACAAGGCAGCCATGCGCTGCTATTTCGCCCTGTGAGTACGGCCATGAAGATACCCGAGCAAGTTGCCGAACAGGCCGTGCACTGGCTGTTGGAGCGCCAGGAAGGCCCGCCCTGCGCCGCCCGGGAACTGGCCTGGCGCCAGTGGCTCGGTGCGCAGCCGGAGCACCAGCGGGCGTGGGAGCATATTCAGGCGGTCAATCAGCGCCTGCGCGGGGTCAATCCGGCCCTGGCCCACGCCGCGCTCAATGCTCCGGCCCAGGCCAGTCGCCGACGTGCCCTGAAGCTGGGGTTGCTACTGGGCGTGGGCTCGGCAACGGGTTTGAGCTTCCAGCAGCGCGAATTGCTGCCGCCCCTGCTGGCCGACTACCGCAGCCCACTGGGTCAGCGTCGTACCCGGCAGTTGAGCGATGGCACGCAGTTGCAGCTCAATACCGCCAGCGCCGTGGATGTGCGCATCGATAGCCGGCAACGCCTGGTCCACCTGCTGGAAGGAGAGATCATGCTGACCAGCAGCGCGGCTGCAACGCCGCTGTTGGTCGCCACCGCCGAAGGCACGCTTGGCACGCAGGCGGCGCGTTTCAATGTCCGGCAACTGGCCGGGGTCACGCGGCTGTCAGTGTTCAGCGGTCGTGTTGAACTCAATCCGAACCAATTACGCGGCTATCCGCTGACCGTCGAGGGCGGTCAGCAGGTGGAATTCAATGCCCTGACCTGGCGGCCCGTACATTCACTGGATGCCAACAGCGGCGCCTGGGTCGACGGCATGCTCGTCGCCGCTCATATGCGTCTGGCGGACTTTCTCGGCGAACTGGGCCGCTACCGTCGTGGGCAGCTCAATTGCGCGGCGAGCGTGGCCAACCTGCAGATTTCCGGCAGCTATCCACTGGGCGATACCGAACGCATTCTCGACCTGCTGGAAACCAGCCTGCCGGTGCGGGTACGGCGTTTCACCCGTTACTGGGTGAGCGTCGAAGCCCGAGCCTGAATTGGAATGATCATTGTGGGAGCGAGGCTTGCCCGCGAATACGGTATTTCAGCCGTAGAGGATTCTGCGGATGCACCGGCCTCTTCGCGGGCAAGCCACGCTCCCACGAGATTTGTGTTTGGGGGGCCGAGCCTGAATCTTTTTTTAGATTTTTTTTATTTAGAGTGAGCCGTTTTCTGCGTCTCGCGTGACAAGAGGGTAATGCCCACTTGAACGCATCTCTGAAGGACGCCTTTGCATGTCAACGCAACTCACGCCGCTCGCCCACACCCTGCGCCGCCTCCTGCTCGGCGCCAGCCTCAGCCTGGTCAGCCTGCCCTACGCCATGGCCGAGCAGGCTCAGCCTCGCGCCTACCATATTGCCCCCAATTCACTGGAGGCGGCGCTGAACCAGTTTGGTCGTGAGTCCGGCGTGCTGATTTCCTTTGGTTCGCAAGTGACTCAGGGCATGCAGAGCAAGGGCCTGAACGGCGCCTACACCCCGGATCAGGGCCTGGCGACACTGCTCGAGGGCACCGGCCTGCAAGCCCGCGCCGAGGGAGAGAATGCCTACAGCCTGCAACCCGTATCAGCTTCAACCGGCGACAGCTCGCCGAAAACCGTCGAGCTGGAATCCTCCACCGTGGTCGGCGACTGGCTGGGTTCGGCCGAGCAGAGCAACGTATTCGAACATCCCGGTGCCCGTGACGTCATTCGCCGCGAAGAATTCGAACGCAGTGGCGCCACCACCGCACGGGAAGTGCTCAACCGCATTCCCGGCGTCAACGCACCGGAAAACAACGGCACCGGCAGCCATGATATGGCGATGAACTTCGGCATACGCGGCCTCAACCCGCGCCTGGCGACCCGCTCCACCGTACTGATGGACGGCATCCCGGTGCCCTTCGCACCGTACGGCCAGCCGCAGCTGTCGTTCGCGCCGATCAGCATGGGCAACATGGACGCCGTGGACGTGGTCCGTGGCGGCGGTGCCGTGCGCTACGGTCCGCAGAACGTCGGCGGTATCGTCAACTTCGTCACCCGGGCGATTCCCGATGCGCCGACGGTCAAGGGCGGCTTCCAGACCTCGACCAGCCCGTCCTCCAGCCAGGACGGCTTCAAGACCAGTGGCAACCTGCTCGCTGGCGGCACCGCCGACAACGGCCTGGGCGGCGCCCTGCTCTACTCCGGCACCCGTGGCGGCGACTGGCGCGAGCACAGCGACACGCAGATCGACGACCTGATCCTCAAGGGTAAATACCAGATCGACGACGCCAATAGCCTCAATGCCGAAGCCCAGTACTACGAAGGAGAAGCCGATATGCCCGGCGGCCTGAGTACAGCGGACTACAAGGCTGATCGCTTCCAGTCGACACGCCCCTACGACAAGTTCTGGGGGCGCCGGACCATGGTCAATATGGGCTATCGCTATCAGGAAGATGCCCGGGAATTCACGGTCAATACCTTCTTCACCAAGACCCTGCGCAGTGGCTATCTGGACCAGGGCACCTTCCTGTCGCTGTCGCCACGCCAGTACTGGGTACGCGGGATCGAAAGCCGTTTCTCCCAGGGCTTTGCCCTCGGCGACAGCTGGCATGAAGTCGGCATCGGCCACCGTTATATCAACGAAGCCGGTCACGAACTGCGTTTCCGCACGCCGATCGCCTCCAACACCCTGCCCACCACCGACAGCCGCAACGACCGCGATACCCGTGGCGGCACCGAGGCCAATGCGTTTTTCATTGATGACCGCATCGATATCGGCAAATGGACCATTACCCCCGGCGTACGCTATGAACGCATCAAGTCCGAACAGGCCAACAACCTGAGCAAAGAGGACTTCAAGGGTGACTACAACACCGCGCTGCCGGCACTGAACGTCACGTATCACCTGACCGAAAGCTGGAACCTGTACGCCAACACCGAAGGTTCGTTCGGCAGCGTGCAGTACAGCCAGATGCCCAACCGCGTCAGCAGCGGCGAAGTGAAACCGGAAAAAGCCCGCACCTGGGAACTCGGCACCCGCTACGACAATGGCAACCTGCGCGCCGAGATCGGTACTTTCCTGATCAACTTCAACAACCAGTACGACAGCAACCAGACCAACGACACCGTGATCGCCCGGGGCAAGACTCGCCATCAGGGCATCGAGACCAGCATCAACTATGGCCTGAGCGGTCTGAGCCCGTTGCTCGATGGGTTTGATGTCTACGCCACCTACGCCTTCGTCGACGCCACTATCCGCGAACAAGGGCCCAACCAGGACAACCGCGTGCCCTTCTCGTCGCGCCACAAAGGCACCCTGGGCCTGGGCTACACCGAGGGCCGCTGGAAGCTCAACCTGGACAGCAGCTACCAGAGCGACCAGTTCGCCGACAACGCCAACACCCGCGCCGAAAGCGCCGACGGCAGCACCGGCAAGATCCCTGGCTATATGCTGTTCAGCACCCGTGCCGCCTACAATTTCGGCCCGCAACTGTCCAACCTAAACGTCGCGGTAGGGGTGAAAAACATCCTCAACCACGAGTACTTCACCCGCTCGTTCGATGACAACAACAAAGGCAAATATGCCGGAGAGCCACGCACGGTCTACCTGCAGACATCGTTTGATTTCTAAGTCGGATACGGGGTGATCTGCAGGAGCAAGCGGGCGGCTGTATGCCAGACAGGAATTACACTCAGGCAGCCGCACTGCGCTTGAGAACGGTCAACTGCATTGTCCGGCGATGACGAAAGCCCAGCGTTTCATAAAGGCGGATCGCTGAGACATTGGCGGTCCGCACATGCAAAAACGGCAGCTGGCCCAACCCCTGGGCCCGCGCTGCCAGCAGTTGCACCAATATCCCCGCCAGCCCCTGCCCGCGATGGCTCGCCGCCGTGCATACCCCGCTGATCTCCACGGCATGGGTCAAGGTCAGGCGCTCGCCGGCCATGGCCACCAGTTGCGCGTTATCCCACACCCCCGCGTAATACCCGCAACGAATGGTCTCGGCGCTGAACGGACCAGGCTGTGTCCGGGCAGCCAGATCAAGCATCTGCTCGACATCGGCCGTGTTCAACGCCACCACCCTGTCAGCCCCGGCAGGGGGTGGTGCCACGGGCTGCTCGCAAACGAACTGCTCAAGGTTCTCGACATTGACCACCTGCCAGTGCGGCGACGGGCTGACGGGCCAGGCAGTGTCCAGGGCGATGATTTCTTCAGGGGCAGTAAGGCTTGCCAACTGGGCAAAGGCTTCGGCAGAGGGCTCAAGCAACCCGGCAAAGCGCGACACCGCCGGGTTATAGATGGCGGCTGATGGCGTGGCCGTGCCGAGAGGGGCGTGTGGGCCGGTCAGGGCGTGCCAGATGGGGTTGTCCAGTTCGAAGTCGATAATTTTCAAGACGCTGGCTCTTCTGCTGACGGAATCACCCCATAGACTCTATGATGTTGGCTCGCAAATCACTATCAATGTGTAGCGGCGAACCAGAAGTCGCTGCCGTCACATCGCATCCCACGACCCGAGGCCTCATGCAGCACACCAGCGAAGCAGGCGCAGCCGTCTACTCTCCCTTGACCCTCAAGCTCTACGACGCATGGGTCCTGGGCATTTCCAACCAATGGGCCTGGCAATGCCCGACCCGCCAGGTACTGCTGCCGTTCTTCCGCCGCCATGTGGGCTTTCGCCATATGGATGTGGGCGTCGGCACCGGCTATTACCTGGCCAAGGCGCAACTGCCCCATTCCACTGCAGTCACTCTGGTCGACCTCAACGCCAGCAGCCTGGAAACCGCCCGCCGGCGCCTGAACCGGGCCAGCACCCGCGTCATCCAGCACGACGTATTCCAGCCACTGCCTGCCGAACTGCTCGGCCGCTACGACTCGATTTCCCTGTTCTACCTGCTGCACTGCCTGCCCGGCAGCATGTCCGAAAAGGCCCACGTCTTCGCCAACCTCAAGCATGCCCTGGCCGAAGGTGGCGTGCTCTACGGCGCGACCATTCTTGGCGACGAGGCCGGGCATAACGGTTTTGGCAGCAAGCTGATGGATGTGTACAACAAGAAGGGGATTTTCGGGAATCGGCTGGATACGGTCGAAGGGTTACGTCAGGCGTTGGTGTTGCACTTTGCCGATGTCGAGATTGAGGTGGTGGGTAAGGTGGCGTTGTTCACAGCGAAAATGCCGCTTCTGTCGGACAACATGTAACCAACTGGATCAATTTGTTATTTGTGGAAGCGATTCATTCGAGAAAGCGTCAGTGCAGGCCATGAATATGTGTCGAGTGTACTGGCCTCTTAGCGAATGAATTCACTCCCACAGAATTGACCACTGCCATCTAAAATCCTGACCCATCAGTCATCGCTTTACCTGTCCTGTGCGGGTGAGTAACGTCTGCACACTTCAATAAAAAGGAATGGCGTCATGAGTGATTTGGTCTCGTATCAGCTGCAAGAGGGCGTCGCCACGCTGACCCTGAGCAATGGCAAGGTCAATGCCCTTTCCCCGGATGTGATCGGTGCCCTGAATGCCGCGCTGGACCAGGCCGAGAAAGATCGTGCCGTGGTCATCCTGACCGGTCAGCCGGGCATTCTTTCCGGTGGCTACGATCTTAAAGTCATGACTTCCAGCCCGGAAGCGGCGATCAATCTGGTCAAGGCCGGCTCCACGCTGTCACGCCGCCTGCTGTCACACCCCTTCCCGGTGATCGCGGCCTGCCCTGGCCATGCCGTGGCCAAGGGTGCGTTCCTGCTGTTGTCGGTGGATTACCGCATCGGTGTCGAAGGCCCGTTCAGCATCGGCCTGAACGAAGTGCAGATCGGCATGACCATGCACCATGTCGGCATCGAACTGGCCCGTGATCGCCTGCGTAAATCGGCATTCAACCGCTCAGTGATCAATGGCGAGATGTTTGACCCCAAGGGTGCAATGGAGGCCGGTTTCTTCGACAGACTGGTCAGCGTCGAAGAGCTGTCGGAAGCGGCGCGCACTGTCGCGCTGCAATTGCAGAAGATCAATATGAAGGCACACAAGAACACCAAGCTCAAAGTGCGCAAGGCGCTGCTGGAAACCCTCGACAAGGCGATCGAAGAGGATCAGCAGCACCCTTTGTAAATCGATATGCATGGGACCGGTTCTGGCCAGCGAGCTCTCCTGCCAAAACCGGTCCCGCAGCCGCTTACAACCCCGCTGTCACCAGTGAATGTCCCGTGACGAGATACTTGTCCATCTCGGCCTCAGGCACCATGCCGCCGCCGGTAGCCCAGATCAGGTGGGTTGCATTGGCGCAACGCTCGGCATCGAGGCCCAGGCGCTGACGGTAGCCCTGGTCCTCCTGCAAAACCCTGGCAAAGCCTGGGGCCCCGGCCAGCGCCGAGGGTTCCAGGGCGATGCCCTGGGTCGACTGCATGAGATACAGCAAGATGAACATCTCTTCGTCACTGAGGGTGTAATAACCATCGAGCATGCGCTGCATGGAACGACCGACAAAGCCTGACGGCCGCCCTACCGCCAGGCCGTCGGCTGCCGTCAGGTTACTGATACCGAAATCCTGCACGGCCAGCCCTTCGTGCAATCCGGTATAGACACCCATCAGCATGCAGGGCGACTGAGTGGGCTCGGCAAACACGCAGTGAACGTGATCACCGAACGCCAGCTTCAAGCCGAATGCAATGCCGCCAGGCCCGCCCCCCACCCCGCAAGGCAGGTAGACGAACAACGGATGCTCGGCATCGACCTTGATTGCGCGCTGCTCGAACTGCGCCTTGAGACGCTCCCCCGCCACCGCGTAACCCAGGAATAGCGTGGTGGAGTTTTCGTCATCAATGAAATGGCAGGTCGGATCGGCATCCGCCTCCTTGCGGCCCTGCTCGACGGCCTGGCCGTAGTCGCCGGCGTACTCGATGACGCTGACGCCATGACTGCGCAGCTTGTCCTTCTTCCACTGGCGGGCATCGGCGGACATATGCACGGTGGTCGCGAAACCCAGCCGGGCACCGGCAATGCCGATGGACATCCCCAGGTTGCCGGTAGAACCCACGGCGATCTTGTGCGCCGCAAACAATGCCTGACACTCAGGTCCGGCGAGTTTGCGGTAGTCATCATCAACCGTCAGCAGGCCATGGCGGATCGCCAGTTGTTCGGCATGAAACAGCACCTCATAGATCCCGCCCCGAGCCTTGACCGAACCGGAAATCGGCAAGTGACTGTCTTTTTTCAGCAGCAGTCTGACCGGCTCATTGACTGCATAGCGCTCGCACAGTGCCTGGGCGAACGTCGGCACCTCGACCAGCTCTGACTCGATGATGCCATTGCTGACCGCCACCTCAGGGAAGGCCTGGGCCAGAAACGGCGCGAAACGTTGCAATCGCGCACTGGCCTGGGCCACATCGGCCGGCCCCAACACAATGTCATCAAGGGCCTGGGCCAACGGCGCAACGGCCGGATTGAACCAGGTGACAGGGTCAAGTCGTAGCAACGCCGTCAGCAACGGGAACTCGTGCTTCCAGTCCGACAACTGTTTTCCATAC
Organism: Pseudomonas sp. Pseusp88; assembly: GCF_047303955.1. Classification (NCBI taxonomy): domain Bacteria; kingdom Pseudomonadati; phylum Pseudomonadota; class Gammaproteobacteria; order Pseudomonadales; family Pseudomonadaceae; genus Pseudomonas; species Pseudomonas sp. Pseusp88. Next base: position 76,820 of record NZ_JBGLYM010000018.1, read on the forward strand.
ACCGACATAAGCATGCTCAGGTCTCCGCTGCGCACGCCATCAAGGCTGTGCGCAGGTCATCAAAGAGGGGAATCAAACAGCCGACAGACCGGCGCTACTGCTCACGGCCTGTTCCAGCGGCGGATGGGTAACCGGCGTCCACAGATCCACATTGCTGTCGGCCAGGGCCTGGAGATCCGGCAGCGGACGACGCAGGTCGGCTATTTGCTCGCAGTGATTCTCCAGGGCCCGGGCAGCCAGCAACAATTCCAGATCACCACGGAACTTGCCGATCAATTGCATCCCGAATGGCATGCCCAGATGATCGACGCCCAACGGCATGGACAGCGCCGGGTTGGTGGCCAGAGTGACGACATAGGTCAGCGCCAGCCAGCGGTAATAATTTTCCAGCTCCACGCCGTTGACGTGGGTCAGATAGGGTTGTTCCCAGGGGAACGCCGAGACCGGGGTGGTCGGCGACAGGATCAAGTCATACTGGCTGAACAGTTGCTGGAAACGACGAAAAATACGGGTCTGCTCGGCACCGGCCCAGACGCAGTCCTTGAGCGACATCTGCGCGCCCATTTCATAGTTGGCGCGGGGATTGGGGCCCAGGGAATCCGGATCTTTCTCGTAGGCGGCCTGCAAACTGCCGACAAACGCCTCGGCGCGCACCACGTCAAAGCAACGGTGGGCGTGTTGCATGTCGATCTGCACTTCTTCGCAGACGGCAAATACACCCTTGAGCGCGGCTATCTTGTTGCGGAATACCTGACGGATTCCGTCATCAACGTCACAGACGCCGAAGTCTTCGGTATAGCCCACCCGCAGTGTCGACAGATCCACGCCAGCACTGGGGGCGCCCGGCATGCTGAACTCGTAGCTCAACGGATCGCTGGCGGCTACGCCCGCCGTCGCTGCCAATTGCAGCCAGGTGTCGTCGACGTTGCGCCCCATGGGGCCGACCACGGAAATCGGCGTCCAGCCCAGCAGCTTGCGCTCACTGGGCACCAGGCCCGGTGAAGTGCGCAGGCCGACAATGCCGCACTTGGCCGCCGGGATGCGCAACGAACCGCCGGTGTCGGAGCCGCTGCACAGCGGGACCATGTCCACCGCCAGCGCCGCTGCGGCGCCACCGGACGAGCCGCCGGCATTGAGGCGCGGATTGAAGGGATTCCCCGTGGCACCCCAGACCGGATTGCGGGTGTTGGCCCCTGCCCCCATTTCCGGCACATTGGTCTTGCCGACCACCAGCGCACCGGCCGCGCGCAAGCGCCGCACCAACTCATTGTCCTTGCCCGGTACGTTGCCGCGAAACAACGGCGAACCGTAGGTGGTCTGCAGACCTTCGGTTTCTTCCAGATCCTTGATACCAATCGGCAGGCCACTGAGCAGACCGCGCGACTGGCCTTTCATGATCGCCTGTTCGACGGCAATCGCCTCCTCGCGGGCACGCTTAAAGGAGGTGGCGCAGAACGCATTGATCTTCGGGTTCAGCGCCTCGATACGATCAATACAGGCATCGAGCAGTTCCACCGGCGAGACCTGCCGGGTGTCCATCAACTTTTTCAGTTCAACAGCGCTTTTGCCGAGCAGTTCGTTCTGCGTTTTCATAAGAGAGTTCTCAACTAAAAGTCTGCAGCCAATATAAAAATCGGGGCATGGGGCAACAACCGACATTTTTAGAAGGCTGCGATGCCTTTTAAAGATGCCAGCTGCAACAGTCCGTCAACGTCATCAGGGGGTGTCAGGTAATACGCACTTCATATATTCGATAAAGGCTTGCAGGTGCGTCGACAAGGGCCGCCTGGCCATGGTCTGGATTTCGATGGAGCGCTCACCACCGCACATCTCGGGCACCGTCAGTGCCACCAGGTGGCCCTGGCGCAAACGCTCGCGCACGAATAACTCGCCACAAAACGTGATGGCCGCGCCGGACATGGAGAATGTCAACAGCGCTTCCAGGTGATCACTGTCCAGCACGCTTTTGTAATTGAGCCCTTCGCGGCTGCAATACAGGTTCAGCAACTGACGGATCGTAGTGTCCGGTCCCGGCAGGGCCAATGGATGTTCGACCACCTGCTTGAGTGCCTGGGTGCCGCTGGCGGCAAGCGGATGGCCTGGGGACACCACGGCCAGAATCGGTGCCGGCTGGCTGTAGACCACGCTGATGTCCCTGGCCACACCAAGACTGAAGGAAAAACCGATATCCACCTCGGCCTCGCGGACCATCCGTGTCACTTCCAGGGCCGAGGCGACGACGATACGAAAACAACTCGCGGCGCCCCCGGCTCGAAAACCGGCGATAGCACCCGGCAGACACTGTGAGGCAAAACCTTCGGTACAGGCGATGCTGATCAAGGACTCGGACTGCTCGCGCAGGGCGCTGATTTCCTGGCTGACCTGCTCGGCATCGAGCAGGGTGCGGCGTGCATATGCAGCCAGCAACTCCCCTGCCGGGCTCAGGCTGACACCCCGGGACTGGCGCTCGAAAAGCACCGCCCCCAGTTCGCTTTCGAGACGACTGATCTGGCGGCTGACCGCAGAAGGCACCACATGCAGGCGCACGGCGGCTTCGCTGATCGAACCGCTGTTGACCACTTGCAGGAAGTAGCGAACGGCAGTCTCACTCAAGGTTCGAGCGCTCATGGGGATGGATTTCTCTGTCCGGTGGACGGTCGAGCTTAATCCATTGCCAGCAGGCTTGCCGAGGACACGTGCCATGATCAGGCCTCGTGGGCGTTGGCTTGCTGCACTGAGAGAATCTTGCTCGCGCTCAGGGTCATGCTGATCAGGGCGGCTACGGCGGTGGCACCAATCAGGAACAGGAAGGCCGAATCGTAGGTTTTGTAGTACGACACCAAAAAGCCGATAACCATGGGCGATACAAAGCCTGCCAGTTGTCCGCCGAAATTGACCATGCCAATGCCGGTGCCTACCAGGCGTTGCGCTAGAATCTTGGTCGGCAAGGCGAACGCGGCAGCGAAGACGAAGGATTTGAAGAAGTACGCCGCCGCTTGATAGGCAATCACTTCGGTCGTGGTTTGCGAGGTGTACATGCCGTACAGGAAAACACCGGTCAGTATGCAGCTGCCCATCATCAAATACTTTTCCCGCCCGTCGAAGTACTTGACCATCAGCCAGCCCCCCATGGCCGTGGCGATCGCGGCACTGATGAACGGCAGCGGCACCAGCATGCCGACGGTCTTCAGATCCAGGCCACGGGCGGTGAGCAGATACATCGGCATCCATGCATCCAGGCCCTTGTTGACCAGACCCAGGGCAAACCAGATGGCCACGATCTTCCACAACAACGGCATACGCAGCAGCTCTTTGGCACTGGCCTTGCCCAACCGGGAACCGGTATCAGGCTGGTAATTGCCATAGGCTTGCGGGCGCTTGACGACAACGGCGTACATCACAGCGAAGACAATGCCTGCAACACCGATGGCCAGGAACACGTCACGCCAGCCCAACCAGAGAATCAGTGGCGCAATGATCAGCGGCGCGACGAAGCTGCCGGTGTAATTGGAGGAAATCATCAGGCTGGCCATCTTCGGCCGGTCCTTGCGGGTGTAGATCTCTGCCACGCCCTTGATCGCCGACGACGGATAGCTGCCCTCGCCCAGACCGAACAGAAAGCGGATGACCAGGAGTGAGGCCAGGGACCAGGCAAGCCCGGTCATCAGGGTAAAGACCGACCACAGGCTGATGGAGACGATGACCACGGCCTTTGCGCCGAAACGGTCCGCCAGCCAACCGCCAGGGATCTGCATGGCCGCGTAGCCGAGGTAAAACGCGCTGAGCACGACGCCCAGCTCAGCCGGCCCCAGATTGAAATCCTTGCCGATGTGAGACAACGCCAGGGAAATGGCCGAGCGGTCGATATAAGAAATGACGTAACCGAGATACAAGAGAACAAAGACGACTAGCGGTCTGTGCAGGGCATTTTTGATGTTCATTTTTTGCACGCCTGTTCGGTGGCTGGATAATTCGTGGCCTCATCCTAGGAGTGGGAAAAACAGCGAACAAGTGACGGTTTTAGAGCACAGCCGTCGCAAAAACTCATAGCACGCCGGTGGTGCGACAGCCCTGTAAAGGGGCAGCTCTACAGCCACTTAAATGGCCCTTGTCGCACTGAAGAAGTGCGCTATTGAAGTGACTGATCGTCTCGATGCGGTTAAAGTCCGGCCGAAAAAAACACCCGTTCAGAACTGAGAGCATGGGTTTTGAGTGAATTTACCCACGACCCACAGGGTCCTACGAGGACTGTGCCTGCCCCCTACATCAGAAGACGCAGGCACGCTAAGCTGCCTTACTGCCACTCAATAAGAAAGAAGTGAACTGCCATGGGCCGAGTCGTTGCTGCCGCTGTCTACCACGCTGGCAAGAAAGTCACCAATATCACCCTTGATGAAGGCGCAGCCTGGGCCGCCAAACCGGGGCATTTTGTCTGGATCGGCCTCGAACAACCCAATGCCGATGAGCTGGCAACGCTGAAAAGGCAATTCAACCTGCACGAACTGGCCATTGAGGACGCCCTGGAAATTCACAGTCGGCCCAAGCTGGAAAGCTTTGGCGACGGCCTGTTTATCGTGACTTACGCACCGATTCGCGAGAACGGCAAACTCGAATTCATCGAAACTCATATCTTTGCCGGCAAGGGTTACATCATCACTTCGCGCAATGGCCAGTCGAAGTCCTACGGACTGGTGCGCCAACGCTGCGAGGCGCGGCCGTTGCTGCTTGAGCATGGAGAGGATTTCGTGCTCTATGCCCTGCTGGATTTTGTCACCGAGAATTACCAACCGGTCACCGAGGCCATTCATTGCGAGCTGGAGGACCTGGAACACAGCGTGCTCAGCGGCTCGCTGAACGAGGCCGATATCCAGCGCATCCACAGTTTGCGTCGCGATGTGCTGCGTCTGCGGCGTTATGTGTCGCCGATGGTGGAAGTTGGCGAAGAGCTGCAGAAGCTCAACTTCCCGTTTATCGACAAGAACATGCGACCGTACTTCCGCGATGTGGAAATCCACGTCAAGCGGCAGATGGAGGACCTGGCCAACCTGCGTGATATCGCCAGCCAGACCATCGAGATCGGCATGCTGCTGGAGTCATCAAGACAGAGCCTCGTGCAGCGCAAGTTCGCCGCAGGCGCGGCGATCCTGGCCTTCCCCACGGCGATTGCCGGGATCTACGGGATGAACTTCCAGCACATGCCGGAGCTGAGCTGGCAGTACGGTTATTTCATCGTGCTGGGCGTGATCGCAACCGGTTGTACGTCACTGTTCGTGATGTTCCGGCGTCTGGGCTGGCTCTGAGGCCAGCCCTGCCCTTCACAGCGCTTCGGTCGCGGGCTTGTTGGCGACGAAGCGCATCATCCATTCGGCCACGGTCGTGCCATGGTGCTCGTGGTCGAGGCTGGCGATGCCTTTCTGATAGATCTGCTCACCCAGGGATTCCTGACGGATATCCAGCAGAGTCCGCGAATACTCGTGGATGAACTCGGGATGGCCCTGGAAGCAGAGCACCTGATCTTCGATATGGTAGGCGGCGAACGGACAGAACTCGCTGGAGGCAATGACAGTGGCCTTCTCCGGCAAGCTGGTAACCTGATCCTGATGGCTGATCAGCAGGGTCAGCTTTTCCACGGCCGGCGTCATCCAGGCCTTGGCCGGAGCCAGATCGTAGTGGTGAATGCCCACGCCCCAACCCTGGGTGGCGCGCTCGGTCTTGCCGCCGAGCAGCAGCGCCAGCAATTGGTGACCGAAACAGATGCCCAGCAGCTTGTCACCGCGGGCGTAAAGCTTGAGCAGGTACTCTTTGAGGACCTGGATCCAGGGATCGCTGCCAAAGGAATCGGCTTTGCTGCCGGTGACCAGGTAGGCGTCGAACCGCTCTTCCAACGCCGGGTAGACACCCTGCATCACGTTATAGACAGTGAATTCAGCGGCAATCGGCTGACGTGAAAAGAGTCGCTCGAACATCCGCCCGTAACCCTGATATTGATCGACCAGTTCCGGGCGCAGGATGTCGGTTTCCAGAATGCAGATGCGTAACGACATAAAAATACCTGAAGCGATAAAGGCAATAGTGCAGGAATAGAGCCTGCCTTGAACCGGCGGCCCATGGCAAGCGGCGTTTTGCCAGTCTGCGCACAAATGCCTGAACGGGAACTGTTAGGTGGGGGCGGTTTTAATGCTTACATTGTAGGAAGTATCGGCGTCAGACGAACGGTAGTGATGGCTGGTTGCCTCAGGTAAAAGTCGGCAAAGCGTCTAGCCAGCCAACGGCGTGGGTTATGGGCCCTGATTAATAACTTTCAGGCTGTAAAATTTGCGTTATAGATACGAAATGGTTCTAAGCCATGGCGCACCCGGGCTCTAAGGTTAGGTCTGTAGCAGCGGGTACACTAAAAAACAGATCAGGTGCCCAGGTTGTCGACCCTCATGCGGTCGAAGCCACTGCTCAGTGCAATCACCTTTGCAAGCTGCCCGATTCTCTCTGAATGAAATCGGTGAGCTTTTTTCGCTCAGGCAATAACAATAAAGGCGGTCAGCCATGTTCAAGTACAAGCGGTCAAAACTACGCCAAGCCGGACTTATCGTATTCGTCACCACGCTCTTGCTGATCCTGCCGAACATGACCCGTCTGTTCGGCTGATAGACTCGGCATCTTGAGTTGATCTGTGCCAATCTTCTTCCACCAATTGATGGAGGACGGCCAATGCATCGATGGGTCGCAGTCATTACTCTAACCTGCTGTGGCACTGCCCTGGCGGGAGAAGTGGATCAGGCTGGCGCCGTGAGCGCTCTGCGCGAGGGCAAGCTGGCCATCGATGTGCGCAGTCAGACCGACTATGAAGCCGGTACGGTGCTCAATGCCATCCGCGTCGATGAAGTGCGCCTGGTCAATCAACTCAAACAGGTGCTCAACGACCGGAACGTCTCGGTGGTGATCTTCAGCAGCAGCATCGAAAAAGCCAGTAAAGCGCAAGACCGGCTGATAAGAGCGGGATATTCCGGCATCATCAACGGCGGCGATTATGAAGAGCTGCATAACGCCCTGTATGACACCAGCGATGATCCTGCGGAGTAACGTTCTTGCGCTTTCTATCCCTGCTGGCCGGCACCTTGCTGGCACTTCCGCTGCACGCGGCACAACTGACCGTCGAACTGGCCGATGGCGCCCATACCTGGGACACCGCGCAGTTACTGAGCCACCCGTTGGCCCAGGAAGTACGCATCGCCAATGATGTTTCCTACAAGCGAGAGATGAGCTATCGCGTGGTGCCGATGTCGGCCCTGCTCGGCGGTGTCAGCCCGCAAGACCATCTGCAGGCCGTGGCCACTGACGGCTTTGCCGCCGAGTTAGCGGCCGGGCCGCTGTTGCAGAACCGTGGCGCGCGGGCCTGGCTGGCTATCGAGGACCCGGCGCAGCCCTGGCCACCACTGAGTGAAGGCAAGCATAGCGCCGGGCCTTTCTATCTGGTGTGGACCGATCCTCAGGCTGGCGATATAGGTCCTGAACAATGGCCCTATGCCGTGGCCAAGGTCCGCCTGCTCGCCTCAGTGGCCGAGCGCTTCCCGGCATTGACCCCGGACCCGGCACTGGCCGCCGACGATCCGGTCAACCTCGGGTTCGCCCTGTTCCAGAAACATTGCCTGGCTTGCCATCGGCTCAACGGCGCGGGTGATGCTCAAGTCGGCCCCGACCTGAACATGCCCCACAGCCCCACCGAATATTTCGCCGCTGATTACCTGAAACTGTATATCCGCAATCCCCAGGACCTGCGCCAATGGCCACAGGCACGCATGCCCGCCATCCCGACAGAAGTGCTGTCCGATGGTGAGCTGAATCAGGTGATCGGGTATTTGCAGCATATGGCGCAGCGGCGTGCGGGGAATTGAGACAGAGCCTTTTTTACAGGCTAATGAGATCAGGTGGGAGCGAATTCATTCGCGAAAATGGTCTCCCGGCCGATCAAAATGCATTGATCGTCCGGGCCTCTTCGCGAATAAATTCGCTCCCACAAATATGCCCCCATCACTACCCAGTGCTTATTGCACCTGCGCCTGCATCATCGGTAAAGCGACCGGGCTCGGCGTGACCGATACCTTGGCGTGCATCTGCTCGGAGCCGCCACCACGGCGCATGCCGCGAACCGGGCAGGCATCCAGATAGTCCAGGCCGACAGCCAGCTTCAGGTGGCGCTCAGGAATGGCCAACTGGTTGGTCACGTCGAAGCTGTACCAGGCATCGTCGATCCAGGCTTCAGCCCAGGCGTGGCTGGACAGATGTTCGCTGTCTTCGCTGTACAGATAGCCCGAAACATAGCGCGCCGGCACACCCAGGCTGCGGGCGCAGGCCAGGAAAGCATGGGTATGGTCCTGGCAGACACCGGAACGACCGGCAAATGCCTGGATCGCGCTGGTCTCGACTTCGGTCGAACCCGGCGTGTAGGTGATGTGCTGGTTGACGCCATGCATCAGGTCGATCAGCGCAGTCCGGTCCTTGCGCTTGCGGCATTGCTTGGCGGCAAAGATGCGCATCGCCTCGTCGGCTTCGGTGAGGCGGGTAAAACGCAGGAACGGCAGGGCCGACTGGCTTTCGTGCTCAGATTCGCGCTTTTCATCGATCTCGACCTGCCCACGGGCGCCAATGATGATGGCTTCATGGGGCTCGTCGAGTGTCAGGACGTGGAGGATATTACCGAACGGGTCGATCTGCGCGCGCACCGGACGCGGCAGGTTCAACTGCCAGCTCAAAACGTGCTGGCGCTCGCTGTCGTGGGGCGTGAGGCGCAAATACTGGATGCTTGCCCGGACCTGATCGTCGTAGTGATAGGTCGTTTCGTGGCTAATTGAGAGTCTCATGCAGCCTCCAGGTATGAAGTGTGGATAGCGTCACCGAGTTGGGCTACCAACGGGATGAATTCGTTCAACCATTCGTGCAGGCCTTCATCGAGGATCTCGTCGATCCCGGTGTAACGCAGGCGTGCATCCATTTCCGCAGCCAGGCGCTGGGCCGGCCGGCCGTTGGCCCCCGGCAGGCTGGCGAGGATCTGATCCAGCTCTTCAAGACAGGCACGCAACGAACGCGGGATGTCGGCACGTAACAGCAACAACTCGGCGACATGACGCGCACCTGGCGCATCGCGATAGACCTCGGTATAGGCCTCGAACGACGACAGCGCACGCAGCAAGGCGCTCCATTCGTAATAACCGGCCGCCGAGTTGTCCGCCGCCGCATTGGCCTGAGTGCCGCGCAGTTCGAGCATTTCATAGCGGGCGTCGAGCATGCGCATGGTGTTGTCGGCGCGCTCGATAAAGGTGCCCAGACGAATGAAACGGAACGCATCGTTACGCATGATGGTGCCGTAGGTCGCGCCACGGAACAGGTGCGAACGCTCCTTGACCCACTCACAGAAACGGCTCATGCCGTAGCGGCTCAGGCCTTGCTCGGCGATCCCGCGAATCTCCAGGTAGGTGGAGTTGATGTTCTCCCACATGTCGGCGGTAATTCGCCCGCGCACGGCATGGGCACTGGCCCGGGCCGCGCCGAGGCAGCTGTAGATGCTCGCGGGATTGGTTGCGTCCAGGGCGAAGAAATGCAGCATGCGTTCGGCATGCAACTCGCCATGGCGCTCCAGGTAAGTCTCCAGGGTGCCGGTGATCAGCAGCGGCATCGCGATTTCATCCAGCCCGTCGCCACGCCCGTCCTGGGGCATCAATGACAGCGAATAGCTCACGTCCAGCATTCGCGCGAGATTCTCCGCTCGCTCCAGGTAACGTGACATCCAGTAAAGATCCGAGGCAGTTCTACTTAGCATTGGCAGGCATCCTTAATCCTCGACCACCCAGGTGTCCTTGGTTCCGCCACCCTGCGACGAGTTCACCACCAGCGAGCCTTCGCGCAATGCAACGCGGGTCAGGCCGCCGGGCACGACACGGGTTTCGCGGCCGGAAAGAACGAATGGGCGCAGGTCGATATGTCGCGGGGCGATGCCGTTCTCGACAAAGGTCGGGCAGGTCGACAGGGACAATGTGGGTTGCGCGATATAAGCGTGTGGCTTGGCTTTGAGACGAGCGCGGAAGGATTCGATTTCCGCTGCCGTGGCCGCAGGTCCCACCAGCATTCCGTAACCGCCGGAGCCCTGGGTTTCCTTGACCACCAGGTCGCCGAGGTTGGCCAGTACATGGGACAACTCTTCGGGTTTGCGACACTGCCAGGTCGGTACGTTCTTGAGGATCGGCTCTTCATCCAGATAGAAACGGATCATGTCCGTGACATAGGGATAAATCGACTTGTCATCGGCGACACCGGTGCCGATGGCGTTGGCCAGCACGACGTTGCCGGAACGGTAGGACGACAGCAGGCCGGGCACGCCCAGCATCGAATCCGGGTTGAACGCCAGGGGATCGAGGAAGGCATCGTCCAGGCGACGGTAGATCACATCGACAGCCTTGGGGCCATCGGTGGTGCGCATGAATACGCGATCGTCACGCACGAACAGGTCGGCGCCCTCCACCAGCTCCACGCCCATCTCCCGCGCCAGGAAGGCATGTTCGAAGAACGCACTGTTGAAGCGACCCGGCGTCAGCACCACCACACTCGGATTATCCAGATGGCTTGAGCTTTTCAGGGTATCGAGCAACAGACTTGGATAGTGATCGATGGGGGCAATGCGTTGTGCGGAGAACAGCTCGGGGAACAGGCGCATCATCATCTTGCGGTCTTCGAGCATGTAGCTCACGCCGCTGGGAGTACGCAAGTTGTCTTCGAGCACGTAATACGTGCCGTCGCCATCGCGGACCAGGTCGACACCGGAGATATGCGAGTAAAGATCACGATGCAGGTTCAGGCCCTGCATTGCCAACTGATACTGCTCGTTGGCCAGCACCTGCTCGGCGGGAATGATCCCGGCCTTGATGATGCGCTGTTCGTGGTACAGGTCGGCAAGGAACATATTCAGCGCCTTGACGCGCTGGATGCAGCCTCGTTCGACAATCCGCCATTCGCTGGCGGGGATGCTGCGCGGGATCGTGTCAAAGGGGATCAGGCGCTCAGTGCCCTGCTCGTCACCATAAAGCGTGAACGTGATCCCGGCGCGGTGGAACAGCAAGTCGGCTTCGCGCCGGCGTTGAGCCAGCAATTCAGGAGGCGTATCACCCAGCCAGCGGGCGAACTCCCGATAATGCGGGCGGACCAGGCCGCCTGCATCGTACATCTCATCATAAAAGGTGCGGATCATGCCGTACTCCTTGTCACCACGGACACCAAGAGCCTTCGCAAGGCCCGTGCCATCGGCATAAACGCTTATTTATCAATTGGTTAGATATACATCAAACGAACAGCGCACCATTCCTGTGCAATATCCGCCCTCACCAATTCTCCTACGCCTCATTCGGAAGCGTTCTTCATCGTAAAATCTATCACCAGCATAGCCAGAGTTGATTTCCCGAGGAGACATTTGTTTCCGCATAATCCCCGGCAACCTAGCAAACACAAGTGTCAGCCGCAGCCACGCGAAGATTTTTCGAAAAGACAACAGCGTTTGCGATGACCGGATTTATTATTGGACTTCCCTTTGAGCCACTCCCTGGAGTGGCTTTTTTTTGCGCACGACATTTCAAAAACATAAAAAAACGGCCAGCCCTGTGAGGGGTTGGCCGTGGCTTTTAACACGAATAACGTGGAGTCATATTGGCAAGGCGTTGATCAGCTGATACTTCCTGAACCACGCCCCAGCCCTCGACTTCGCCATCGAGCGGGGTAATGACCATCTGGAAGTCCTGCTCGAAATCCCCGATGCCATCGTAGGTGGCGTGCATGACCTTGCTCAGTTGCATATGCCAGGCACCGTCATCACCGGGGTTGATCTGGGTGTTCAGGGATTCGCCACGAAATTGCTCTGCTGCCTGCCGGGCCCGCTCCTCATTCGGGAAAGTGGCATAGAACTCGATGGGGTGGATACGTGCGAAATCGAAGCCGCTCTCTTTCATGCGGCGCAGTACATGACTGCTGATGTCATCTTGATAGGCTGTGCTCATGAAACGTCCTCCTATGCAACGATAGATAGAGTTTCAACGCTCCCGAACACGACAGATACTCTGCCGCGAAGGAGTCAAGCATGAAGCGGACAAGCCCGGGCAACGTGCCCGGCATAGACATGGACGAGTCCGGCAAAGGAATTGACCGGACTCATTTGCAGAGTAACCCCAACTTCGGCCTCTGCCAATGGGCTTTTTGCTGGCTGTTCAGGGCGCTTCGGTAATGGCGATGATCTTGACGCTGTTCTGCTCGTCCAACGACTTGACCGTGGGTTCTGCGGTACGCCCTTCAAGATCGTTGAGATCCAGTTCTGAAGTCACCGGGTACAGATACTTTCGCAGGATACGGGCAGCCTCCTCCTCGCTTGGCCGCTGCTCGGCGGGGTGATCGTAGTTGCGTTGTTCACCATCTTTATCCTGATACGAAATGATCCACTGCTTCATGATGTCTCCTCAGCCCGGCCGGGAAAACGGCTTACCTGATTCGGACATGGGAGCGCGTGTATTCGTTCAAAAAACACCGGGGCTCACATGGCACAGACATGACGTTTCGTTGGAGCGAGGCTTGCCCGCGAATAGAGTAACGAGGTTTGCCAGACAAACCGCGCTGAGGATGTCGCGGGCAAGCCTCGCGCCAACGAGCTCATTGCAAAAAAAGGGCGCCATCACTGGCGCCCTCTTGTGTTACGAACAAAACCCTTACTGGCCCTTGTTCTTGCTCGGCGCTACCCCCGCCGTATTGTCCAGCAGGCTCTTGGTTGCGGTCTGCAGGAAGCTTTCCAGCTTCAGGCGCAGTGCGTCCATGTCCGGTACGTCCTTGAGTTCTTCGGCGTGTTGATTGCCGCCCAGGGTGTAGGTCATGACCTTCGGATCCATGCCTTTAGGTTCGATCAGGATACGGTCACCCGTGATCAGGGCCACAGTCTGCTCGCTGCCTGACGGTTTGATCACGCCGAAGCCCTTGTCACCTTCCGGCAGGTTGAGCAGGTCACGGCCCCAGCACTGGGTGCGTGTCTGGCCACCCAGGCGGCCCATGATGGTCGGCACGATGTCGATCTGTGTACCCACGGTGTGGCTGCGCTGGCCGAATTTCTGCTGGATGCCCGGTGCAATGATGAGCATCGGCACGTTGAAGCGCCCCAGGTCCATTTCGGTCAGTTGCGTGTTGTTGCCAAAACCATGATCGCCGACGACGACGAAGATGGTGTCCTTGAAGTAGGGCTCTTTCTTGGCCTTCTCGAAGAACTGGCCCAGCGCCCAATCCGCGTAACGCATCGCGGTCAGGTGCTCGCTGAGGGTGCCCTGATCGGTAACGCGCTCCACTGGCAGGTTCGCCGGCAAGGCATAAGGCGTATGGTTGGAAAGCGTCTGCAGCAGGGCATAGAACGGCTTGCCGGTCGCTTCCCGGGCCTTCAACTCCTGGTTGCCACGGTCAAACATGTCCTGGTCGGAAACACCCCATGTAGGATCGGAGAACACCGGATTGATGAAATCATTGCGGCCGATGAAAGTGGTCATGCCCTGGTTGCTGAAGAAGCCCGACTGGTTGTCCCAGGCGAAGTCGCCGTTATAGACATAGACGTCGTCATAATTGCGCGCACTGAGCAGCGCAGGCAGACCGGACAGCTTGTGGGCTCCCTCCGGGGTTTGCATCAGGTATTCGAAACCCGGCAGATTGGGGAAGCAACCCATGGTGGCAAACATACCCTGGTGGGTATGGGTACCGTTGGAGAAGAAACGGTCGAACAGCAGGCCTTCCTGGGCCAGCTTGTCGAAGTACGGGGTGATATTGGTCTTGGCGCCCAAGGCTCCCACCGAATGACCGGCGAAGCTTTCCATCAGGATCACCACCACGTTTTTCACCGGCAAGGTGTTGGCGGCAGGCGGGGTGAAGTCACGGCGGATGGCGGCAATATCGGAATCGACCAGCTTGTCATTGGCGGTCAACAGCATGTCGCGCACGGTCTGCTGTGCCAGGGGCTGCGGGACGGTGGCCTTCCAGATATTGGAACGGTCATCGGAACCCAGGCTCTTGGCCGCTTCGATCAGCGACAAGGTGCCGTTGAGGCCCATCTGGTTGGCGAAATTGGAGTCCGTGGTGTAGGCATCCCCCCAACGCAATGGCGGTCCCTGACGCAACGTACCGCGGGCAGCGACCACGGCAATGGCCACGCAGACCAGCAGCACGGCGATACGGCCGTACCAGGGCGCGACAGAACGATTGCTGTTGGCGCCGATACTGAATTCCCGGCGCGGTCGGGTCATGCGGTCAACGCCCTTGAACACCAGGCTCAGCAACCAGGTCACCAGTACCCACGCGATCAGGTAGCGGGCCACCGGGAAGCCGTACCAGAGCATGCTCATGACGGTCTTGGGGTCTTCCTTGATGTACTGGAAGACCAGGCCGTTAAGACGCTGGTGGAATTCGCGGTAGAAATCCATCTCCATCAGGCCCAGGAACAGGGTGATGCTCGCTCCCAGGGTCAGCCAGAAACGGAACAGCCCGCGCCATCGCATGACCCTGGCACTGAGCAGCGCCAACAGCAGCGGCGCAACCAGATAGACCGTCAGGCGCAGGTCGAAACGCAGCCCGTTGCCGAACGCCTCGATAAAGGTCGAGGCCGGGGTCTGGCCGATCATTTCCCGGTTGTAGACCAGCAACGCCAGGCGCAGCAGGCTGTACATCACCATCAGCACCAGACCGCTGATCAGCGTATAGGCCAGATGCGATTTGACGGTGGGTTGAGGCGCGCGCGGCGATGCGCGCTTATGACTCAGGGCGTCCGTTAGGGCCATGTCGTTCTAGGATCCGTTGGATTCAGGTTGATGTTCAAAAATGCCTGTGCAGCCGGCTACGACGAGAAAGCCGACCGGTGATGGGTAGCAAATGCTACTTCATCAACTGCTGCTTGCCACGGGCAGGTAGCACGCATGGCGCGCAAGCCTGAAAGCTAATGCCTCTCAATGCAAGGGCCAGCAGCCATGGCAGGCAAAATTTCATGCAGCATTTTCAGGGTCGCAGGTGAAAATTCCGTCGAGCGTGGCGCCTGAAACGCAGATATGGCCGAAGATTGTGTAAGCAGTTGTGTTTACGAACGCAAAAACAAGTTGCCCGGGCATTGTCGATGATGCCCGGGCGAGCCACAGAATCAGTCGTTGCTTGGCTTGTTCACGGCCTGGAGCACATATTGCGGCAGTGCGAAGGCGCCGATATGCACTTCCGGGTTGTAGTAGCGGGTGATGATGCCACTACCGGCGAAGCGCTGGCGCAGGGTGTCCAGGGGCAGCTTGCGGTAGTCGCTGTTGGTTGCGCCCCAGGCGAAGGTCATGGCGCCGCCGATATAGGTCGGAATCGCCGCCTGGTAGAAATGCCAGTCGGCAAACAGGCCACGCATGCGCCCGGCCGTGGTCTGCACGCCACTGAGCTGCATGAACGGCGTGCCGTTCTGGGTCACCAGGATGCCGCCTTCATTCAGGCAGCGATGGCAGGCCTGATAGAAATTTTCGGAAAACAGCACTTCGCCCGGGCCGATCGGGTCGGTGGAGTCGGAAATGATGACGTCGAATTTTTCTTCGGTGGTGGCCACGAAGCGCATGCCGTCGTCGATCACCAGATTCAGGCGCGGGTCTTCAAATGCGCCCTTGGAGTGCTCCGGCAGGAACTCCTTGCACATCTCGACCACTGTCGCGTCGATCTCGACCATGGTGATGTGCTCGACACTGCGGTGCTTGGCCACTTCACGCAACATACCGCCGTCGCCGCCGCCGATGATCAGCACGCGCTTGGCGGAACCATGGGCCAGGATCGGCACGTGGGTGAGCATCTCGTGGTAAATGAATTCGTCGGCTTCGGTGGTCTGGATCACGCCGTCCAGTGCCATGACCCGGCCCATGCGCGGGTTCTGGAAGATCACCAGGTGTTGATGTTCGGTACGCACTTCGTGAAGCATTTTTTCCATGCGAAAGCGCTGGCCATAACCTTCGTACAACGTTTCTTGATAATCGCTCATGGGTTGAGTCCCTTAATACTGATGGCAGGACGGTGGGCCGCCCCATAAGAAAGGCGCGCATTCTACGTCGCCAATCATGACAGGTCGACTTGTTGGCGCGTGGCTTGCCCGCGACGGCCCCGATTCGATCTATCTGATTTACCGGTTCAGTCAATTCGCGGGCAAGCCACGCTCCAACGACCGGTTTATTGGTAAAAAAACAAAAACGCCCGCCGGCACAGGCCGTCGGGCGTTGATGAAACAGGCGCAGGTCAAATACGTACATTGCCCCGTGGGCCCAAAATCGCCCAGAGGATCAGGCCCAGCACGGGCAAGAGCACAATCAGCAGGACCCAGAGGATTTTCATCCCGGTCTCGGCGCCACTTTTCAGTACATTGATAATGGCCCAGATATCCAGGGCCAGAATGATCAGCCCAACCAATCCATTAAAGCCGGAACCCATGGTATTACTCCAGATGATATATGCGTCCTTCTAGGATAGCCGCACTTCCCAAGGGTTCCGTACTATCAGCCACTTAAACGTGAACCGCCACGCGCAGGGCCTCCAGCGAAGGCGCCGCTGCAATGCCGACCGCCGCACACAACTCCAGGACCCGGGCCTGATCGTTGCCGTAGACCAGTACGGCCTGCAACTCATCATCCAGAGGCTGACTGAGGTTCATCAATACGTAGCCGCCCATTTCCTTGTTCATGCTGCTCAATTGAATCTGGATCCGGTTCAGTGCGGTCAACGGCTCGGTCTTGGCCAGTTGCCTGGGCTTGATATTGAAGGCTACGCCCGGGCCGAACGAGGCGACGATCTGGGCGAAGAGGTCCATATAGGTGTCGGCCTGGAACAGCACCGTCTCGGGCAGGCTGCCGATCACCACCCACTCCCCCAAGGGAATTGGAAAGCTGTCGTCGTAGTTGATATCGGGGTTGGCAGCGAGGAACGCCTGCGGATCGGCATAAGCCTGGGCGGCTTCATCGGCGATCTGCGCGATTTCGGCGTCGCCCATGCACCCCGAACTGATTTTGCTGATTAATTCGTTGAGCTGGTCTTTCATGGGCGTTCCCGATCGGTCAAAAAACAAGGCGCGCAGGATAACGGGAAATCCCTCGCGCCTCTATCTTCACGCCGATGCCAGTTGACGCAACTGCTCGGCGGTCTCGGCGGCACCCATCGCCTGGGCCGCAGCCATGGCCGTTACGCCCTTGGCGTCGGTAGCACGGGGGTCGGCGCCCTGGCTGATAAGGTAATCGACAATGGTCGTGCGGTTGAACATCGCGGCCATCATCAAGGCGGTGCGGCCGTCAAGGGAGGCGCCTTCAACATTGGCGCCGCCCTGGACCAACAACCTGACCACTTCCAGATCGCCCTTGAACGCCGCGCCGGCAATCGGGCTCTGACCATTGTCGTTGCGGATTTCCGGATCGGCCCGATGCTTGAGCAGCACCTGCACGGTCTCTTGTTGACCGTGGTAACTGGCCAGCATCAGCAGGGTGTCGCCCTTGTGATTACGCAGATCGGGGTTCAGTCCCTTTTCCAGCAGCTTGTCGAGCAGTTCGGCATTACCCTGCCGGGCCAGATCGAATACCTGTTCGGCGAACTCCAGGGCTTCATCGTCGGACATCCGCGTGGACTCGCCGGGCTTTTGCTCTGACATGGGGAAACTCCTCGAACGTGCTGATTTGAATAGGCGGCCAGTCTCCCGGAGCGCCCGCGCCAGGGTCAAGCTATGGGTTCGATTACAAAATTTGTCGTGGCATCGACCACTGGTCCGGTGAATCCTGCGTGGCGGGATAAAAGCCCTGAACGACAGTCTGAAATAGGTCAACCCGTCCTGAATCCCCTCCCCAAACCGCAAAATGCAGGATGCCCGATGGGCATTCATGCAAATTGCACGAAGCAATTTTTTTTAAAAAAACATAACTCATTGATAAATAACGATTAAATGTCAGAACAAATAGTGGCACAGAGGCTGCACTAGTCATTCCAAGCTTGTTATCCCATGAGCAATGGAGCCGCTGGACATGACTTTTATCCAAGAAAAATTCGCTTCCGTATTCTCTGAATTCGACGTCACTACCCAGGCCCGTCCCGATGGTGGAGTGCTGCTGTCCCTGCGCAATCGCGAAGGCAAGCAGATCCGTCGTTGCGTGTCTTACGCCCAATTGCACACACCAGTGCAACTGGAATGGGTGATCAGCGCCATTCGCCGTGACCTTGCCGCGCAGGCCAGTGAGTTACCAGCCATCTCAATGCTGCAAAGCCAACACCGTTTTGATCTGCCGACGTACCACACCCGCTGATTGCGCGGGCCAGCTGTTGCATCACCTGAATCACTCTCACTGCTTCACTCTCAAAAGCCCTTATTGACCGCGATTGCCCCACGGCTCTCGCGGTCTTTTTTATTCCCTTTATCTGATGATGCCTTGCCCTAGCGCTTCACCCACGGCCTGGGCACGATTGGTGACGCCAAGCTTGTTGTAGATGGCTTTCAGGTGATACTTGATGGTCGACTCGGAGACGTCCCTTATGCGGGCAATCTCCCAGGAAGTCTTGCCTTCGCGCGCCCATTGCAGGATCTCCACCTCCCTGTCCGTCAGCCCGCGGGTCCTGAAACGTACGCCGCGCCCTGCCATATGCAGAACCGGCACCATACTGGCGACCAGGTATCGGTCCGAAACCGAAAGAGGACGCTTGATACCGTTGAGCGAACACACCGAGATAATTCCGTGCCCTCCCCGACACTGGCTTTTATATCCGTAGGACAGGCCAGGCATCAGCTCGCAGTCGATCACCGCATCATTGAGGTCGTCACTGGCCATGTAATGGCGATAGGCATCCGACCAGTCCAGGAAGCCCAGGCGTTCGCGGTAACATTTGATGACAGGGTCGTCTTTCAACATGCGCCCACGCTGATAGAGTTGCCCCCAGCGACCGTCAACGTTGGACGTCACGAATGTCAGTAATGAAGTCCCCTTGAACTGGTAGAACATTGCTCGTTCACAGTCGCATTGCTGCCTTAACCAGCCCAGGGCGTTTTCAATGGCTCGCTGGCCATCAAGTTCTGTAATACTGCTGACCATTTTTTGTATAAGTAAATCCATTGTGGAATTGACCGGTATGGCACTTCGCATAGTGACCTGCTCCTTATTCAACCCCCGGTCCGTACAACGGCCTGGTTATCTTCATAACGGCAGGGGCTGAAAGTGAAACTTACACGAATAAAAACGTTTAAAACCCGAGGTCAAAACAAACAGGATTTACTGACAAATATGAAAGGCGCGTCCTACTTTTAAACAGGACATAACTTACAAGCGTCTGATTGATTTATATTTGAAAGAGGTATAACGACAACCGCATTAACAACGCAGGGCCGGCCGGGCGGCCCTACGGTATCTCTCGTTTCAGGCTCCTAGAACGCGCCCAGGTCTATGCTGGCAAAACTGCTCACGCAAGGATGCCCGGCCAGGTCACCACCGTCCCGCGCCAGCCCGCAGGTCGCCATGCCGGCAGCTCGGGCGGCGTCCAGCTCTTCGACGATATCCGACAGAAACAGAATGTCGCGCGCCGGATAGTTGATGGCCTCGCTGATGGTGCGATAGGACTTGACTTCGCGCTTGGGCCCGGAGGTGGTGTCGAAATAGCCGCTGAACAACGGCGACAGATCGCCGGCCTCGGAGCAGCCAAAGATCAGGCGCTGTGCCTGGATCGAGCCAGACGAGTACACATACAGCTCATAACCTTCCTGATGCCAGCGCTTGAGCGCCTCGACCGCGTCCGGGTAAACATGCCCCTTGAGCTGCCCGGCCTCATAGCCTTGCTCCCAGACCATACCCTGCAAAGCCTTCAGTGGCGTGGCCTTGCGGTCATCGGCGATCCATTGCAGAAGAATCTCGATCACCCGTTCGATGTCGGCCAGCGGTTCGCCACTGTCCAGGCGCACTGCGCGCAATTGCACGTCCACTTCGGGCCGCTCGGCATGCTCGCGCAGGAAATCCGGCAGATGCCGGGCCGCGAAGGGAAACAGCACATCAAAGACGAAGCTCACCGCGCTGGTGGTGCCTTCGATATCTGTCAGGACCGCTTTTATCGCCATATCAGTTCAGGTTCCTGTAGCTCAATTCAGTCTTCAAGACGCGGAAACCGGCTGGCAATGGGCTCGCCGGTAAAATTGGCGACCCAGCCTTCCGGATTGTTGAACAAACGGATCGCGACGAAATGCGGGTGTTCGCCCATGTCGAACCAGTGGCGAGTGCCAGCGGGGACCGAGATCAGATCGTTCTTCTCGCAGAGTACTGCATAGACGTGATCGTCAATATGCAGAGTAAACAACCCGCGTCCGGCAACGAAAAATCTTACTTCGTCCTCACCATGGCGGTGCTCGTCGAGAAACTTGGCGCGCAACTCGGCTTTCTGCGGGTGATCGCTGTTGAGGCTGATCACGTCCACGGTGACATACCCTCGCTCGGTCATCAGCGTGTCGATTTGCTCGCGATAGGCGGCGATCACTTCTTCCTGGCTGGCACCGGGGGTGATCGGCGTTGCGGCCTGCCAGCGATCAAAGCCCACGCCGTGCTCGGCCAGGGTCGAAACGATGTCTTCAAGGTGGGTAAGGACCTTGTTCGGCTGCTCAGGACTGGATTCGTGATAAACGGACAGGCTGCTCATGGCACGGCTTCCTCGATCGGTTAAAGACCATCAACGGTTTAATACGGCGCGAGTCTTGAGCTCACACTCGAACAGAAATTCAAAGGCTTCGATTTGTCGCAAGGCATCGCTCATCTTCGCGCCCCAGGTATAAAGACCGTGTCCACGAATCAGATAGCCCGCGCAATCGGCATGGGTATCGAGCCAGGGCTGCACACGGCTGGCCAGTCGGGCAATATCCTGATCATTGTCGAAGATCGGCACCACCACCCGGGACTCGTGGGTCTGCACGCCACTGAAGGCCTTTTGCAGTTCGTAGTCCTCGAAGACCAGATGATCGGCCTCGGTCAGGCGTGATAATACGGTGGCGTTGACCGAGTGGGTATGCAACACCGCGCCGACCTGCGGCCGGCATTGATACAGCTGGGTATGCAGCAGGGTTTCCGCTGATGGCTTCTTGCCCGGCTCCAGGCTGTTACCGTCCAGGTCAGTGACCAGTACATCGTCCAGGCCCAACTGGCCCTTGTGCTTGCCCGATACCGTCAGCAGCACCTCGGTCGCCGACAGACGCGCCGAATAGTTGCTGCTGGTCGCAGGCGACCAGCCACGACCGTACAGGAAGCGCCCGGCGTCAATGATTTCCTGGCTCAGTTGTTCACGGGTCATACGCCCTCCTCTTTCATTCGTGTGGCAATCAGAATCGCGGCGGCCATGGCCGCGATACTGGCAATAATGAAGGTCCAGGCCGGGCCCAGAGTGTTCCAGCTGTAACCGGCATACAACGCCCCCAGGGCGCCGCCGGTCCCGGACAGGGCGGCATACAGCGCCTGGCCCTGACCTTGTTGTTGCGGGCCGAAGGTACGTTGCACGAAATGAATGGCAGACGCATGAAAGCTGCCAAAGGTCGCGGCGTGCAGGATCTGGGCGAAAATCAGCACCGGCAGGTATTGGGCCTCACTGCCCAGCAGCCACCAGCGGATCCCGGCCAGGCAGAAACTGACCATCAACACCCGCCGCACCGAGAACCGTTGCAGCAGGCGGCTCATGCCCAGAAACATCAGCACTTCAGCCACGACGCCCACGGCCCAGAGCTGGCCGATCACGCCACGGCTGTAGCCGAGATGCTCCAGATGCAGAGTCAGGAAGGTGTAGTACGGCCCGTGACTGAACTGCATCAGCGCCACGCACAGGTAGAACACCCAGACTCCGGACTGCCCCAGCTGCCTGATAAAACCACCCGCCGCAGCCGGGCGAGTCGAATGGGCGGGCGGTGCATTCGGCACCCACCAGCTGCTGAGCATGATACCGGCCAGGATCACCATCAGGCCCTGTGGGTACAGGTCCAGGCTATAGCTTTCGAACAGTCGTCCCAGCCCGACGACAGCGAGGATGAAGCCAATCGAGCCCCACAGACGGATCTGGCTGTAGCGCGACACCTGCCCTTGCAGGTGCGACAGGGTGATGACTTCGAACTGTGGCAACACCGCATGCCAGAAAAACGCATGCAGGGCCATGACCATCGCCAGCCAGGCATAGCTTTTATCGAACAGAATCAGGGAAAAACTCAGCAGCGCGCAGACGGCACCGAAACGCACAATGGCCAGGCGCCGCCCGGTATAGTCGCCCAGCCAGCCCCAGATATTCGGCGCGATGCAGCGCATCAGCATGGGGATCGCCACCAACTCGCCGATTCGCGCGCTGGAGAAGCCAAGATGGTGGAAGTACAGCGCCAGGAACGGTGCGGTCGACCCCAGCAGGGCAAAATAGAACAGATAGAAACCGGACAACCGCCAATAAGGAAGTCGCCCCGAGGGCGATGGCGTCACGTCAGGAAACCGTGCCAGTCGTGACGCCACTGGCCATCAAAGCTGCCCCAGTACCGGCGTGGTCACCCGCACATCGGCGTTCTGCCCACGATGGCGCAGCAGGTGGTCGAGCAGCACAATGGCCATCATCGCCTCGGCGATAGGCGTTGCGCGAATGCCCACGCAAGGGTCATGGCGGCCC
The DNA here is from genome assembly GCF_047303955.1 of Pseudomonas sp. Pseusp88. NCBI lineage: Bacteria > Pseudomonadati > Pseudomonadota > Gammaproteobacteria > Pseudomonadales > Pseudomonadaceae > Pseudomonas > Pseudomonas sp. Pseusp88. The sequence goes on from NZ_JBGLYM010000018.1 coordinate 99,506, forward strand.
TTGGTAATGACCTCCACCGGGTTGCCATGCACGTCAATGGAATGTCCGGGCGTGGTAATACTGGAGGTCGGCTTGAGGGCCAGGTGGGCAACGATAGGCTGGCCCGAGGAAATGCCACCGAGGATGCCGCCGGCGTTGTTCGACCGGAAGCCTTCAGGGGTCAACTCATCGCGATGCTCGGTACCGCGCTGGGCAACACTGGCAAAACCGGCACCGATCTCAACGCCCTTGACCGCATTGATGCTCATCAGGGCGTGAGCCAGCTCGGCATCCAGGCGGTCGAAGATCGGCTCGCCCAGCCCCGGCATGACGCCGTCGGCAACCACGGTGATCTTCGCCCCGACCGAATCCTGATCGCGACGCAACTGGTCCATATAGGCTTCCAGTTCCGGCACCTTGTCCGGGTCAGGGCAGAAGAATGCGTTCTGCTCCACCGAATCCCAGGTCTTGAACGGAATCTCGATGGGGCCCAACTGACTCATATAGCCACGCACCTGAATGCCCAGGGTTGCCAGGTATTTCTTGGCGATGGCACCGGCAGCCACGCGCATGGCGGTCTCCCGCGCCGAGCTGCGGCCACCGCCACGGTAGTCGCGCACACCGTACTTCTGGTGGTAGGTGTAATCGGCGTGGGCCGGGCGGAACAGGTCCTGGATCGCCGAATAATCCTTGGACTTCTGATCGGTATTGCGGATCAGCAGGCCGATGGAGGTGCCGGTGGTCTTGCCTTCGAAGACCCCGGAGAGGATTTCGACCTCGTCGGCTTCCTGGCGCTGGGTGGTATGACGGCTGGTGCCGGGCTTGCGCCGGTCCAGGTCGATCTGCAGGTCCTGCAGCGACAGCTCGAGGCCCGGCGGGCAGCCGTCAACGATAGCAACCAGGGCCGGACCATGGCTTTCGCCGGCAGTGGTGACAGTGAACAGCTTGCCGTAGGTATTGCCGGACATGCAGGAGGCTCCGAGAAATCAGCGAGATCGATAAAAACAAGCCGACAAGTATACGCGGGCTTATCATCGACTTCACCCTCGAACCTTATGCGTTGCGCCGCGTCCAATCGGCATTCCCGCAAATAGTGGCCTTACGATGTTACGCATGCTTGCCCTGCTTCTCCCTTTATTGCTCGCCGGCCTGGCCCAGGCCGCCCCCGTCGTGTTGCAACGGCCCATCAGTCTGGACACCGGCAGCGGTGAGCTGTTCGGCACCCTGCTATTGCCGCAATCAAGCAAACCGGTGCCGGTGGTGCTGATCATTGCAGGCTCCGGCCCCACCGACCGCGACGGCAACAACCCCGACGGCGGACGCAACGACAACTTGCGCCGCCTGGCCCTGATGCTCGCCAGCAATAACATTGCCAGCGTGCGCTACGACAAGCGCGGCGTGGCCGCCAGCCACCCGGCCACCCCGGACGAGCGCAACCTCAGCTTCGACCACTATGTCGCCGACGCCGTGGCCTGGAGCCAGAAACTCAAGACCGACCCGCGCCTGGGCCCGCTGATTCTGCTGGGCCACAGCGAGGGCGCACTGGTGGCGACCCTGGCAGCGGAAAAAAGCGGCGCGGCGGCGGTGATTTCCGTGGCGGGCACCGGCCGGCCGGTGGATCAGGTCCTGCGCGAACAGCTCAAGGAGCGCATGCCGCCGCCGTTGCTGCAACGCAGCGAGCAATTGCTGACCAGCCTCAAGGCGGGCAAGACTGATGACAACGTCCCCGACGAATTGCAGGTGCTGTTTCGACCCAGCGTGCAGCCGTATCTGATTTCCCTGTTTCGCCAGGACCCGGCAGCGGCGTTCGGCCAACTGCATGTGCCGGCCCTGATCATCCAGGGCCGCAACGACATTCAAGTGGGCGTGCAGGATGCCGAACTGTTGCACAAGGCCAATCCCAAGGCCGAGCTGGCGCTGATCGACGGCATGAACCACGTCATGCGCATCGTGCCCGATGACATCAAACAGCAACTGGCGTCCTATAAAAATCCGGATCTGCCCCTGGCGAGCCAACTGACCGAGCGAATCCTGCGCTTTATCGGTGCGCTGCCAGCGGCCTGAGTGAAGTTTTTGACGCCAGCAAAACCTGCGCGCCCTTCAGATTCCGCCAACGCGGCCGATAATGGGGAACTGGCATCGTGTTTGCTCCGTAATGCCTTGGACAGGATCGTCGTTAATGACTGAAGCAAATCCCATGACTGAAACCGCCGAAGCCGAAGCTACACCCGAAGTCGAAGCCACGCCCAAGCTGTGGGATGACGTGCAGCCCGAGATTTTCCAGATGCTGCGTCTGGCGCCCCTGCAGACCGATCGCGCCACCGGTGGACGGCCCCTGCGTTTCGTCCAGTTCGGTAAAGTCGAACGACACAGCAAGGAAACCAGCCTGCTGCGAATGAATATCCAGTTGCCGGGCCAGCGCGTGCGCCGCGAACAGAACACCCTGGATGTCTGGGCCGATCACGTCACCCGAGTTGTCAGTTTCAGCCCTGCGTCCGGCATCCAGATCGAACCCTGGAACCGCGGTATCGGCCGCTTCCTCATCGCCCAGGCCATTCACTGGGCGCAGAAGCGCTGGGCCACCTATCGCATCGAAGGCTTTGACCTGGCGAGCAAGGACGGCCTCAACGAGGACACCCGCCTGCGTCGCGACCATTTCCTGCGCACCCGTGGCTTCGAGGTCGGCTATGCCGATGCCCAACACCTCAAGGGCAGCGTCAAGGAAGTCCAGGTCGGTAACCTGAACAACACCTGGAACAACGACAAGGTGCAAATCATCGAAATTCTCGAAGCCTCGCAGATGCTCGAGAAAGCCGAACAGAACATGAAGGAACAGGAAATCCAGATTCGCCAGCACGAAGAAAAGGTCGGCAAGTACAAGCGTGAAGACAGCAGTCTGCGCTTCACCATTGCCTGCCTGGTGACCTTTGCCGTGTTTCAGGCCGGGTTACTGATCTGGATTGCGACGCATCGCTGAAAGCCAAACACGTTCCTGCAGGAGCTGCCGAAGACTGCGAAAACGGTGTCGGGACCATTCGCAGCCTTCGGCAGCTCCTACAAAACCTCGTCACCTCAATAAATCATATGTTGGTTGCGGTCAGTAAGCCGCCACCAACCCATCCTTGCGCGGATCGGTCCCGCCGACATAGCCATGTTCGGTACGCTGAATAATCTGTGCACCGCCAAAGGCAAACACCCCGCTCGGCTCTTCTATATCTACGTCGTGCCCCTTGGCCCGCAGCTCTTCCACGACCAGCCGGTCAAACGCCCGCTCCACCGCGACTTTCAACCCGGCTTCGAGCCGCCAACGCGGCGCATCGGCTGCCGCTTGCGGATTTTGCTTGTAGCGCAGGATGCGCATCATCATCTGCAAGTGCCCTTGAGCCTGCATCGGCCCGCCCATCAGGCCGAACGACATCAACGGCGTGCCGTCAGCGTTCATCACGAAGCCCGGGATAATGGTGTGAAAAGGACGCTTGCCCGGAGCAACGACGTTCACATGGGCGGGATCGAGGCTGAAACCGGCACCGCGGTTCTGCAGGCTGATCCCCGTACCGGGCACGACAACGCCGGAACCGAAGCCCATGTAGTTGGACTGAATGAACGACACCATCATGCCACTCTCGTCCGCCGCCGACAGATACACCGTGCCGCCCGCCTTGGGCGAGCCATGGCCAGGGTTGGCGGCCTGCCCGGTGACCAGCGCGGCACGCTCCATCAGGTAGGCCGGGTCGAGCAACTGCTCGGAGCGCAAACGCATGTGATCATTGTCGGCCACGTGTTCGTTGAGGTCGGCCAGGGCCAGTTTCATTGCTTCGAGGACCGGGTGAACCGTTTCGATGCTGTCCACCGGATGCTCGCCGACGCCCAGGGCTTCGAGCATGGTCAGGCCGGAAAGGGTCGCAATGCCCTGGCCGTTGGGCGGCAGTTCATGAACCACGGCGCCGGCATAGGGCACCGACAGGGTGTCGATCCAGTCGACGCTGTGAGTGGCCAGATCCTCCAGGCTCATCACGCTGCCATTGGCATTGGCGTGGGCAATGATGGCCTGGGCCAGCTCGCCGCGATAGAACGACTCGCCCTTGGTGTCAGCAATCGCTTGCAGGGTCTTGGCGTGATCCTTGAGCCTGATCCGCTCGCCCGCTTTCGGCGCTTTGCCCCCCGGCAGGAAGCACTCGGCAAAGCCCGGCTGATCCTTGAGCAGGCCCGCGCCACGGCGCCACAGCTCGGCGATGATCGGCGTGACCTGATAACCGTCGCGAGCATAGCCGATGGCAGGCTCGGCCAGCGTGGCAAACGGCAGCTTGCCGTAGCGCTCGGACAACGCGACCCAGGCCGATACCGCGCCCGGCACTGTCACGGCACCCCAGCCACGCTGCGGCATCTCTTTGCGGCCCTGGAAAAACTCCGGCGTCCAGCCTTGCGGCGAGCGACCGGAAGCATTCAGGCCCTGCAATTTTTTGCCGTCCCAGACGATGGCGAACGCGTCGCTGCCAATACCGCAGCCAGTCGGCTCGACTACCGTCAGCACCATGGCGGCGGCAATCGCCGCGTCCACTGCGTTGCCGCCTTTGCGCAGCATGTCCAGACCGGCCTGTGCCGCCAGTGGCTGCGAGCAGGCGACCATGTTGTTGCCCATCACCGGCGAGCGGGCGGACGCGTAGGGTTGGCTGTAATCCAGATCATCAAACATGAAAGGGTTCTCTTTGGGCAGTGATCAGCTTTTTGGGTCCAGGGCATCACGCAAACCGTCGCCCAGGAGGTTGAAACACAGGACGGTGATGTAAATCGCCACACCGGGCGCAATCGACATCCACGGTGCCTGCTCCATGAAATTCTTCGCGGTATTGAGCATCGAGCCCCAGGACGGTGAAGGCGGTTGCTGGCCCAGACCGAGGAACGACAGGCTGGCTTCGGCAAGAATGGCCGAGGCAATGGTCAAGGTCGCCTGCACCACCAACGGCGACATCACGTTGGGCAGCACATAACGCAGGATGATCCAGCGATCCGGCAGGCCAATGGCCCGGGCGCCTTCCAGATAATCCTCATGACGAATCGCCAGGACCTGGCCGCGGGTCAGGCGGCAAAAGATCGGCATGGCCGACAGACCAATGGCGATCATGGCGTTGGTCAGGCTCGGCCCGAGAAACGCGCCCAGGGCAATCGCCAACACCAGGAACGGGCAGGACAGCAGCGCCTCCATGATCCGGGAAATGATCGCGTCCAGTTTGCCGCCGAAATAACCGGCGATCAGGCCCAGGGGTACACCGATGACCATGGCAATGGCCACCGAGACGCCGCCGGCCAGCAATGAGCTGCGCGCGCCCCACAGCAGACGGGAGAACAGATCTCGCCCCAGTTCATCAGTGCCCAGCCAGTACATCATTGACGGCGCCTTGCGTACCGCAAGGAAATTGGCTTTGAGCGGGTCGTAAGGGGCAATCCATGGCGCCAGCAGCGCAGCCACAATGAACACCAGCAACACCACCGTGCCTATCACCGCGCCTTTATTGGCGAGAAACTTGCGCACGAACGGCGAGCGGGTGCGGGGTTTAAGGGCAATGTCCGCGGCCCTTGCCGCCAGCGGAGCGATCGAAGTCATCAGGCAGTCCTCAGACGCGGGTTGATCATGCGGTAGAGCACATCGGCCAGCAGGTTGAGCAGCAGGAAACCAATGGCGACGCACAGCACCACGCCTTGCACCACGGCGTAGTCGCGGTTGAACACGGCATCGACAATCATCTTGCCGAAACCGGGAATGCTGAACACCTGCTCGGTCAGCACCGCGCCGCCCAGCAGCTCGCCAAACAACAGCGTGGTCAGGGTAACGATGGGCATCAGCGCGTTGCGCAATGCATGCTTGAGAATCACTGTACGCGGGAACAAACCCTTGGCCCGTGCAGTGCGTACGTAATCGGCCCGCAGCACTTCGAGCATGGCGCTGCGGGTATGGCGCATCAGCACCCCGGACAGCCCGGCGCCGAGCACAAACGCGGGCAGCACCAGGGTTTTCAGGTTCTGCCCGACATCCTCAGCCAAAGGCACAAAGCCCGACGCAGGCAACCATTGCAGCTTCACGGCGAAGATCATGATCAGCAGAATGCCCAGCCAGAAGTGCGGAATAGAGATGCCGGACAACGCCACCACGTTGGCGCCGTAATCCACCGCCGTGCCTTTGCGCACCGCAGAAATCACCCCCGTGGGAATGCCGATCAGCAGCGCGATGATCAAGGCCAGTACTGCCAGTTCGATGGTCACCGGCAGTTTCGAGGCCAGCAGCGTGGTCACCGGCTGTTCGGTACGCAGCGAGGTGCCGAAGTCGCCCTGCAGCACATTGCCGACCCAATGAATGTATTGCAGCGGCACTGGATCGTTGAGGCGGTACTTTTCGCGCAGGTACTCCATCACCGCCGGGTCGCGCTCCTCCCCCGCCATCGCCAGCACCGGATCGCCCGGCAGCAGTTTCTGCAGGGTGAAAACGAACAGCGATACCAGAATCAGCGTGGGGATGGCGCTGAGCACGCGTCTGAAGATGAAGGTCAGCATGCGCAATCCTCTGCCAATGTGGGAGCGAGGCTTGCCCGCGAAGGCATCACGTCAGACGACGGATATGTCGCCGGACAAACCGGTTCGCGGGCAAGCCTCGCTCCAACGGACCGCAGGTTCACCGGGGTAGTCATTTGAAAGCCACATCAGCCAGGCGAATCAGGCCGTCCGGATTCGGCACAAAACCGGTGATGCTGCTCTTCATCGCAATAATTCGCGGATCGAAATACAGGTAGCTGGTCGGCACATCGACGGCGAGCAGGCGCAGCGCTTCGAAATACAGCGCCTGACGCTGCGCCTGATCGTTGACCGTGCGCGCCTTGTTCAGCAGCTCGTCGAGTTTCGGGTCGCAGAAGTGGCCGTCGTTCTGGCCGCCCTTACAGGTCACGAATTGGTGAATGTCACCATCCGGATCCGGCCGGCCGGACCAGGCGCTCATGCCGATCTGGAAGTTGCCGGCCTGCTGTTCACTGAGCAAGGTGGCGTATTCGGTAGCAATCAGGTTGACCTTGAAACCGGCCTCTTCGGCCATTGCCTGAATGATCTGACCGACTTGTTGTGCGATGGGGTTATTCGCCACTTTCAGCTCGACGCTCAGGGGCAGCTTGACCCCCGCCTCTGCCAAAAGCTTCTTGCTTTGTTCGATGTCACGGGTCGGGATTGGCAGGTCCTTGTCGTAGTAAGGGCTGCTTTTCGGGAACGGCTGGGCGCTCGGTGCGTAGAGACCTTCAAATACCACCTGATTGATCGCGTCGCGATCGATGGCCAACTCAAAAGCCTTGCGCACGCGTTTGTCCTGGCCTATCGGCGTCTTGGACTTCTCGCCGTTACCGGTGTTGTACATCAACTGCATATAGCCAAGCCCCGGGGTGTTGAACGCTTGCAGCTTGCTGTCAGCCTTGGCCGTCTTGACGTCGGTGGGGGCAACGCGCTCGATAATGTCCAGGTCACCCGAGCGCAGGTTGGCCAAGCGCACCGAGGTGTCGGGGATCGGCAGGAAAATCACTTTGTCGAAGTGGTAAGCCTGTTTGTTCCAGTAATTGTCGAAACGCTCCAGCACAATGCGGTCCTGCTGCACACGCTGCACGAACTTGTAAGGCCCGGAGCAGATCGGCTTCGAACCCACTTCAGTGGCCGAGGCCTTGGGCGCCAGCATCATCCCGGCACGGTCGGACAGTTGCGAGATCAGCGTGGCGTCGGGCTGCCTGACCTTGATCGCGACCGTCTTCGGATCGATCACTTCGACGCTCTCCACTGACGCCAGCTCGCTCTTGCGCAGCGAGTCCGGCAGGGTCCGGGCGCGGTCCAGATTGAACTTCACCGCAGCAGCATCGAACACTTCACCGTCGTGGAAGGTCACGCCGTCGCGCAGGATCATGGTCAGGGTCTTGCCGTCCTCGCTCCAGCTCCACGAGGTCGCCAGTTGCGGCACATAGGTCAGGTTCGGGCTGATATCCACCAGCTTGTCGCACAAGGCGGTATAGACCAGACGGCCCGAATAGGTACGCGAACGATGCGGGTCGAGTACATCCGGGTCATCCTGAATGCCGATGCGCAGCGTGGATTCGGCAAAAGCGGCATTGGCAGCGAGCAGTAAAAGCGTTCCTGTCATCAGGTGTGCAAACTTCATGGCTGACTCTCCAGAGATAGGGCTTGATGGCTTTTGAACAGATTCAGGCGTTGGCTGTAGGCCGCGCTTGGCGTCGGCACCACCAGTGAGCCGGCCCCGGCGTTGGCGATCTCGCGCCAGTAATGACAGGCGACCTGACGCCCGGCCTCGACGTTTTCGAACACTGGCTTGACCTCACGGCACAAGGGTCGGACATGGGGGCAACGGGTGTGGAAGCGACAACCCGACGGCGGCTTGCTCGGGCTCGGCATGTCGCCGCCCAGCAACGGGCGCGGATGGCGCAGGTCGGGATGGCTTACCGGTACGGCGGCCATCAGGGCCTGGGTATAAGGGTGCAGAGGCGTTTCGAACAACGCGTTGACCGGCGCCAGCTCGACGATTTCGCCCAGGTACATCACCGCCACGCGGTCACTCATATGGCGGATCACCGCAAGGCCATGGGCAACGATCACCAGGGTCAGGCCGAACTGATGCTTGAGGTCTTCCAGCAGGTTGACCACCTGGGCCTGTACCGAAACGTCCAGGGCGGAAACCGGCTCGTCGCCGAGAATCAGCCGCGGCTCGGAAGCCAGGGCCCGGGCAATGCCGATGCGCTGGCGCTGGCCGCCGGAAAACTCGTGGGGGTAACGACTGCCGTGCTCAGGTGCCAGGCCCACCGTGCGCAACAGCTCGGCGACCTTGTCCTGTCGGGCACTGCGGCTATCATCACGATGCAGCCAGATCGGCTCACCGACTATCGCCTCGACGCTCATGCGCGGATTCAACGAGGCGAACGGGTCTTGAAAGATAATCTGCAAGTCGCGCCGTACCTGGCGCAGCTTGTCCGGCGGCAGATTGGCCAGGTTGCGCCCTTCGTAGATAACGTCACCTGCGGTGGGCTTGAGCAGATTCAGCAGCAGGCGGCCAAGGGTCGACTTGCCTGAACCGGACTCCCCCACCAGCGCCAGGGTCTCGCCCCGGCGTACGGCCAGGGATACCTGGTTGACTGCTTGTACAGGCAGTTTCTTGCGCTGGAACAGCCCGGTTTCACTGCTGAAATGCTTACTGAGCGCAATGCTCTCCAGAATCGGCTTGTGCAGATCAAGACGCTGATCTGGCGTGCTTTCAGGCTGGTTCATGCGCTGACTCCCAGATGTTGCTCCAGAGGAACGCGGATACAGGCGGCGAAATGCCCTGGCGAGACTTCGAGCAACGGCGGGCGTGCCTCACGGCAGGCCGCGATGGCGAAGGGGCAGCGACCGGCAAAACGGCAACCGTCGGGCATTTCGGACGGGGTCGGTACTCGACCGTTGATGGTGGCAAGGCGCCCTTCGCGTGGCCCTATGGACGGCATCGAGCCCATCAGGCCGATGGTGTAAGGGTGTTGCGGGTCATCGAACAGGGTCTTTACCGAGCCGCTTTCAACCACTTGCCCGGCGTACATGACCATGACTTCGTCCGCCACCTCGGCTACCACGCCGAGGTCGTGGGTGATGAGAATCATCGAAGTGCCGGTCTCGGTCTGCAGAGTGGCGATCAACGACAGAATCTGCGCCTGAATGGTCACGTCCAGCGCGGTCGTCGGTTCATCGGCGATGATCAGGGCCGGGTCATTGGCCAGTGCCATGGCGATCATCGCCCGCTGGCGCATGCCGCCCGACAACTCATGGGGATAGGCGTCCAGACGCTGTGCGGCGTCTGGCACGCGGACCTTTTCCAGCATCTGCAGGGCGCGTTGCCGTGCGTCTTTACCGGCAAGGCCCTGATGGCGCATCACACTCTCGGCGATCTGTTCACCGATGGTGAACACCGGATTGAGCGAGGTCATGGGTTCCTGAAAAATCATCGCCATGCGATTGCCGCGCACATCGAGCAGACGTTCGTCGGACATGCCCAACAGGGCTTCATCCAAAAGGCTGGAGGCGCTGGCCTGGACGCTGGCGGTGTCCGGCAACAGGCCCATCAGCGCCATCGAGGTCACGCTCTTGCCGCAGCCGGACTCCCCGACAATCGCCAGAGTCTTGCCCGGCTGCACCGAGAATGACACGCCATCGACCACATTGGCCGGTGCCCCCTTGAAACGTACGGTGAGCTGGCTGACGCTCAACACCGGGCCAGGGCTGCCTTGCTGTTGCTGACTCATAAGCTCGCCTCGAGGTCCTGATGAATGACGTTATCCAGTGCCTGCTGCAGCGCACGCAAATGACCACGCATGGCGGTGGCAGCCTTGACCGGGTCGCGGCTTTCGATGGCACCGACGATGTCATCGTGATCGTGGCTGTAAGTGTCCAGACGGTCGGCATTGCGCGCCCTCTGGCGCAGGTCACGCCAGGCCGGATCGAGACGGATGGCGTCGAGCATTTCGAAGATATCGAGCATCAGGCGATTGCCAGCGGCTTCGGCAATGCCGCGGTGCAAGGCGCTGTCCCACAGCTCAATGGCTTCTGCGTCGATTTGCGTGGCGTGCTGCTGGCGCGTGGTGCGTTCGGCGAGGCGCCGCAGAATCGCCATTTGCTCGCCACTGGCCCGTACGGCAGCCAATGATGCGAGGGCCGGCTCAAGATGCAGGCGGGCTTCCATGACTTCGCTGAAATTGGTCCGGCTCGACAGCCTGGCGAAACTCATTGCCGCGCTCGGCGGCGTGGGTCCGACGAATGTGCCCTTGCCCTGACGGCGCCAGATCTGCCCTTCGGCCTCCAGTACCGCCAACGCCCGGCGAATCGCCCGACGGCTGACGCCGAAATCAACGGCCAGTTCACGCTCGGTAGGCAATGGCCGTTGGGGAAAGGCCGCATGCTGCGCCACCATCTGCCGCAGTGCATCGAGGGCCAGCTTGGAAGCGTTGTCGTGATCGGCGTCAGTCTCGGACCTTTGCATCATGGTTTCTCGTGACAGGCTCTAGGGACGGTGCAAATACGGGACGGCACACCGCTCTGCGCTACAAGAGTGATTGCAATAGCGATGCCAATGGAAATTGGTTCAGCCGTATTCACAGCGTTGCTGGCGTGTGATTTGGAGTAAACGAGGTGGCTCGGGCCAATCAGGAAAGGTTCGGGGAATTGGTCCGGGAAGTGACAGGGGATTGGTTCAGCGATGAGCGAACCAATTTTTGCGGGGGTTCAGAAAGATGCCTGATTATGGGTCGAGCGCTTTGTTACGGGGCGAATCAAACGTTGAATTGAAATGCAATCCTGTAGGAGCCGGCTTGCTGGCGAGAGCGGTGGGTCAGTCACCAACGCTATCGCGAGCGCTGCGCTCTCGATCGCCACCAAGGCGGCTCCTACATGAACCTGCATTCCAATTCAGGCTCGCAATCAAACCCGCGCAGCAAACAGCGCCTGATGCTCACGGCATTGCGCCGCGCTGAGCATGAACACGCCGTGGCCGCCGCGCTGGAAATCCAGCCAGTGGAAGTCGACTTCCGGGTACAGCGCCTGGACATGCACCTGGCTGTTGCCCACTTCCACGATCAGCAGGCCCTTCTCGGTCAGGTGATTGGCCGCTTCGCTCAACATGCGTCGCACCAGGTTCAAGCCATCATCGCCGCAGGCCAGCGCCAGTTCCGGTTCGTGCTGGTACTCATCAGGCATGTCGGCGAAGTCTTGGGCATCGACATAGGGCGGGTTGGAGACGATCAGGTCGAACCGCTGGCCAGGCAAACCGGCGAAACCATCACCCTGGACGGTAAACACCCGTCCTTCCACGCCATGGCGTTCGATGTTCTGGTTGGCCACTTCCAGGGCGTCATAGGACAGGTCGGACAACACCACTTCAGCCTCGGGAAACTCGTCGGCGCAAGCGATACCGATGCAGCCGCTGCCGGTGCACAGATCGAGAATACGGGTCGGCTCGCCATCCAGCCACGGCGCGAAGTGGCTTTCGATCAGCTCGGCGATGGGTGAACGCGGGATCAGGACGCGGTCGTCGACAATGAACGACATGCCGCAGAACCAGGCCTCGCCCAGCAGATAAGGAGTCGGCACGCGCTCATCGATGCGGCGGGCGATCAACCGCTGCAGGTCGGCGATTTCATCGACCTCCAGGCGGCAATCCAGATAGCTGTCGGCGATTTCCCAAGGCAGGTGTAACGCCCCCAGAATCAACTGCCGGGCTTCATCCCAGGCGTTGTCGGTGCCGTGACCGAAAAACAGGTCTTCTTCATGAAAACGGCTGACGGCCCATCGAATGTGGTCACGCAGGGTGCGCAGACGGGAATTGATCACGGGCAAGCTCCTTAAAAAACGACAGTCGATTCTAACAGTCAGGCCAACGACAAACGATGCCTTAATGACATGATTGATTGCAGCTTCGGCAACTGCTAGTTTCGTCCACCGACGCACCACTAGCAAATCGCCATCACCTGCTTTTTGGTCCGCCTTGGGCGCGACAAAAACGCGGGATGTCACCGTTGCCATTCCCAGAACAGCTCTGCCGGGGGACAATGCGGCAAAAGCCCTACTCAAAGGAGCCCCAGATGTCCGATTTAAAGACCATGTTCCAACTCAGCGGCAAGGGCTATGCCCCGGCCAATTTGAGTCATGCCACGCTGATCATCATTGACGCCCAGAAGGAATACCTCAGTGGCCCGCTGGCCCTGACCGGCGTCCATGAAGCCGTTGCCAACATCCGCAGCCTGGTCGACGCCGCCCGCGCCGCCAAGCGCCCGGTGATTCACATTCGCCACCTGGGCACCGTCGGCGGCCTGTTCGACCCCCAGGGTGAGCGCGGCGAGCTGATGAACGAACTGCTGCCGGTTGACGGTGAATACATCATCGAAAAGCGCCTGCCCAATGCCTTCCAGGACACCGGTCTGCACCAGAAGCTGCAAGAGCTTGGCACCGTTGACCTGATTGTCTGTGGCTTCATGAGCCATTCGAGCATCAGCACCACGGTGCGCGCCACCAAGGATTACGGCTATCGCTGCACGCTGGTGGAAGATGCCTGTGCCACCCGCGACCTGCCGAACAAGGGCGGCGTGATCAGCGCTGAGGTCGTACACCAGACCGAAATGGTGATCATGGCGGATAACTTCGCCACTCTTGCCCTGACCAAAGACCTGATTTGAAACGATTGCCCGTGCATGTCGGGCAATCGTATCCACCCTCAGGTTATGTGAACCCGCTCACATAACCGCCCATCCGTTAATGTCGGCATTTGCCCGCAGGCTCCGGAAAAACGGGAACCACCGGGTCATATCCCGGTCAGAGCGCCGATAGATCTGGAGAAAAGTCGAAATGAAAGTATCCGATGGTTTCGATGCCCGACGCCTGCGACCAAGGGGCTCCGGCAGTTGGCGGATGCGTATCGTTGCGACCTTTGCCGCCCTGCTGGCAGCCTTCGGTATTCTGCTGATCGTGGCCGGGGTTTCCAGCCTGATCGGCCATCCCCAGGCCCTGGGCGAACTCAATGCCAGCCCGGCTGGCGCAGCGGTCATCGCCGTCGGCGGCCTGTTCACATTGTATGTGGGGGTATGGATATGGCGCCGCAGTCGCCGCCGCCAGCGTCGTCAGGGTGACCTGAGCCTGTCGCCACATCTCATGAAAAAGCACGACTAAGCCCTGCCCGCCTCTTCCTCCGCCGTTTTAGTTGCGCCCAGGTTGCCACGACCCGGTTAAACTAGCCCGCTTCGCGGAGGCCCCATGCAAGACGACGACTTTTCCCTGTTTCGAGATGAAACCCGCGGCATCAAGCCGCTCAAGCAACAGCACGCTGACGTGGGCAAGCCCCGTACCGATCGCAAAAACCTGGCAAAGCTGCGTCAGGCTGCCACCGTGCGCACCGATTCGGTGACCGTGGACGGCCTGTCGGACCAGTTCGTCATTGATGTCGGCCCGGAAGATGTCCTGCACTGGTCTCGTGATGGCGTGCAGGAAGGCCAGATGCGCAAGCTCAAGCTGGGGCAGATCAGCTTCGAAGGCAGCCTCGACCTGCATGGCATGAGTGTGGAAATGGCCCGGGAAACCCTGTGGGCCTTCCTCGCCGAAGCCACCAGGCTGGAAATCCGCTGTGTGCGGGTAACCCATGGCAAGGCCGTACGCCTGGATGGCAAACGGCCGATGATCAAGAGCCACGTCAATACCTGGTTGCGCCAGCACCCGCAGGTGCTGGGCTTCTGCTCATGCCTGGCCAAGCATGGTGGCGCCGGCGCGCTCTATGTGATGCTCAAGCGGACCATGATGGAAGGCCGCGACGACTAAACCCCGGACTCAACGTGGCGGACCTCCGTAGTAACCGCCACCGTGGGGGCCACCGTCAAAACGATGATCGCCGTGCCAGCCCCCTCCGTGGTGCGGCCCCCAGAACGGAAAACAACCGGACAGGGACGCCAGTACGGCGATGACCATCGACACTTTTGCGATTCGACTGAACATTTCACACACTCTCTTTGCGGCAGGTATTACTTACCTGCAACATCTGACCGCGCGATCCCGCCGATTCACGTAGGCACTTGGTAAAGCTTGAGTAAACAACTCGATACAATTGCTCCAGGCGGCCCTGAGCATCGGTTTGTCGGCCTGCGAACTTACCCTGCCCGCGGGCGTACGTTACTGTGTGCGACTTGGCGGGCATTCTTTCGATGAAGGACTTGAGCGATGAGTCGTTCCCATGGCGCGCCCCCCCGACTGCCCGGCAGATGTTTCCTGCACGCCCAGACAACCGCTTGCCGTTTCCCGCGACCTCAAGCACTAATTCCGGGACCCAAGGTGCCCGCATCAACTGGCTTCCGTTTGCCTGATTCAAGCCTGGCAATGCATCTCCAACTCTGGACCGCATCCACATTTCCCCATTCCATAAGGTATAGAATGGGGAAATGTGGATGCCTCACCACCCCCCTCTTGTCCAGGAGGCCGCCGTGCCAGAACCCGCCATCACCTTCTCATACCGCGGCCACACCAAGCGAGATGATGGCTTGATTGGGCGATACCACCTTAAAGTAACCGATACCCGAAGCGGCAGAACCGAGATGATCTCAGTCGAGCCCAGGCACCTCGCCTCAGCTCGAAGCATGAAGAGGATCCTTCTGGATCGATGTTTGTTCTATAGGGTAACTCGCGAGGAGCACGACCAGATGCTACTTGAGGTTCTTGTCCCAGAGTCTGCGGCAATCCAGGAGTAGCCCGGCTAGCCAGGGCTTCTCACGCCAGCCCAAACCGATCCACAACAAGTCTCTTGTATTTACTTGCCCAAGTCCCACGTTGGGACTATATTCTCACCCATGAGAATTATTGCCATCAGCCAGCTCAAAGCCTTCTGGGACAAGCACCCGGATTCCGAGCAGTCGCTGCGCGCATGGGCTGACGAGGCCAAAAAAGCCAACTGGACCAGCCCTGAAGCGATAAAGGCGCAGTTTGGCAATGCCAGCATTCTCAAAAGTCGCCGGGTGGTTTTCAACATCAAGGGCAATGATTACCGGCTGATAGTCGCCATTGCTTACCGCTTCGGAGCGATCTACATCAAATTTGTCGGAACCCATCTGGAGTACGACAAGATCGACGCAAACACCGTGGAGATGGAGTAATCATCATGAAAATCCGCCCAATCCGCACCGACGAAGAATACCGCGCAGCACTGAAAGAGATTTCTCCGCTGTTCGAGAACGAGCCAGAGCCAGGGACTGCCGAGGGTGACGCCTTCGAAGTCATGATCACCGTGATTGAGGCTTACGAAGCAAAGAACTTCCCGATCGACCTGCCTGACCCGATAGAAGCAATCAAGTTTCGCATGGAGCAATCAGGTCTTACTGCTGCTGATTTGGCGCCCGCTATCGGCAAGACCAATCGTGTCTACGAAGTTCTGAACCGTAAGCGCTCGCTGACCCTGCCCATGATATGGAAGCTGCACGAAATGTTCGGCATTCCAGCAGAGAGCCTTATAAAGCCTGTTCGGGCGGCTTAAGCCTATCCATCCAGCCTCTCTGAATGCTCAGTGGCGGGCGCCATGCCCTGCCGCAATTTAGAAACCGATCAGGCTCTTGGCAACTACGGCAGCGGCAGCCTTGATCGAGCAAGAGACCTGCGGCCTCGCGTTTGAATTCGGCATAAAAGGTCCAGCGTTGCTTGGTCATCAGACACCTCTATCTGGCAAGCATTCTCGCCTGAATGGGTGTCCGGTTTCATTAGACCACTACAGGTCGATTTGAAGGTAAGGGGCAGGAGGCAATACAACTGCCGCCACACCTACGCTACTATGTGCCTCATGGCAGGCATGATTCCTGCGTTCATCGCAAATCAGCTTGGTCACAGCATGCAAATGCTCCTGTTGACCTATGCGAAATGGCTGAATTCCAGCACTGACTGGGGCGAGCTCGGGAAACTCGAAAACAGCATGATTGGTACAAAATTGGTACGACCCGACATGGTGCCACTCTGAAACCCTTACGGAATAAGCCCCTGTGACACTGGAACAGAATTACACCGAGATCCTTGGCCAACTGGGCGAGGACGTCTCCCGCGAAGGCCTGCTCGACACGCCGAAACGTGCCGCCAAAGCGATGCAGTACCTGTGCCGCGGCTATCAGCAGACGCTCGAAGAAGTCACCAATGGCGCGCTGTTCAGCTCCGACGCCAGCGAAATGGTGATGGTCAAGGACATCGAGTTGTATTCGTTGTGTGAACACCATCTGCTGCCGTTCATCGGCAAGGCCCATGTGGCCTACATCCCCAATGGCAAGGTGCTGGGCCTGTCGAAGGTCGCGCGTATCGTCGATATGTTCGCCCGTCGCCTGCAGATCCAGGAAAACCTCAGCCGCCAGATTGCCGAGGCGATCCAACAGATCACCGGCGCCCTGGGCGTGGCCGTGGTCATCGAAGCCAAGCACATGTGCATGATGATGCGCGGTGTGGAAAAGCAGAATTCGTCGATGATCACTTCGGTGATGCTGGGTGAGTTCCGCGAAAACGCTGCGACCCGCAGCGAATTTCTCAGCCTGATCAAGTAACCGGCCAGGCAGTCCCCCGCGCCGTGGCCCAGGTCACGGCGCACGTGTTTTCCAGCGAGGCTTTACCGTGTTCATGAAGGCATTACGGGTTGGCCTTGGCCAACTGGTCATTCTGATCGACTTCCTTACCCGTCCGGCAAAGAAAAAACGCAGCCCCGAAGCGCAGGCAGCCGTCGAGCAGTCAGCCAAGGACCTGACCCTGTATCAGTTCAACGCCTGCCCGTTCTGCGTGAAAACCCGCCGTACCCTGCGCCGTCTCAACGTGCCCGTGGCCCTGCGCGATGCCAAGAACAGCGAGATCGATCGCCAGACCCTGCTCGAACAGGGCGGCAGGATCAAGGTGCCTTGCCTGCGTATAGAAGAAGGCGACAAGACCGTATGGATGTATGAATCCAAGGTCATCATCGACTACCTGAACCAGCGCTTCGCGGCAGTCTGAGTGATGCTCGACCGGTCAGTTCGGGCACATGTCCTGGCGACAGGCCACGTATTTCTTCAACTGTTCGATGCGTAGTTTGGTCTGCTCGGTCTGGCAACTGAACTGCAACAGCGCCCAGATCGAACCGGAGTCCTCGCGCGGGCCGACCTGATACAGGCAGTCGGCATCGCGCAAGGCGATCCATTTGCGCTGGGCGTCCTTGAACGCTGCCTTGGTCTTGGCATCCTGCAGGTAATCCAGCTGGGTCTTGTACAGGGCGTTGAGTTCCTTGTCGGCGGCCTTGAAGTCATTGGCCGCACAGACGTTCATTGCCTCCTGGGTCGAATCGCAATCCTGCCCCGACGCCACGCCACTGCCTGCCAAGGCGAGCATCGCAGCGACGGCCTTCATCCAGTTATCCATCGAACTGTCCCCTCTTGCTGATAAAGCCGCGCAGGCTAATGACAAAGCGCGGCCGGGGCAAAGCATGCACCTGTTACGCGATGTGTGGGAATCGTTTGGGGGGAAGCGAATTCTACGGGAGCGAATTCATTCGCGAACAGGCCAGTGAATGCGCCGACGCCTTCGCGGATGAATCCGCTCCCACCATTGCTCTTACAGCAACTTCAATCCAGCATCCCGACATACCCCGGCTGCTGCCTGACCCGCTCCAGCCATTGCTGAATGGCCGGATAGGCACCCAGGTCAAATCCGCCCTGGTGGGCGACGTGGGTGTAGGCATACAGCGCGATATCGGCGATGGAGAAGGTGTCGCTGACCAGGAACGGCGTGCGCTTGAGCTGCTGCTCCATGACATTCAGCGCCCGGTAGCCGGCCTTGTGCATCTTGCGGTACTCGTCCAGACGCTCCTCCGGCAGGCCCAGATAGAACTGGATAAAGCGCGCCACCGCCACGTAGGGCTCATGACTGTACTGCTCGAAGAACTGCCATTGCAGGACCTGAGTGCGCAGGCGCGGCTCACTGGGCAGGTAATGACTGCCATCGGCGAGGAAGTTGAGAATCGCATTGGACTCCCACAGGCACGTGCCGTCTTCCAGCTCCAACACCGGCACCTTGCCATTGGGGTTCTTTTCCAGAAAGAACTCAGTCTCGGTCTCGCCCTTGAGAATATCGATATCGACCCACTGGTACTCCGCGCCCAGCAGGTTGAGCATCAGTTTGACCTTGTAGCAGTTGCCCGAGTTGTAGTCCCCGTAAACCTTGTACATCGCCACGCTCTCCTCTGAATTCCCGAATCAGGCTGCCTTTGCGGCCTGCGCCTGTCTGATTACCGCTGCCAGCCTCTGCAATCCTTCGTCCAGTCGAGACGGATCAATATGACTGAAATTAAGCCGTAAATAACCCGGATTCGCATCGGGATCGGTGAAAAAAGGTTCGCCTGGCATGAATGCCACGTCTCGGGCCAGTGCCGCGTTGAGGATCGTCCGGGTGTCAAAGCGCTGTTTGAGCGTGAGCCAGAAGAACAGTCCACCTTGTGGGCTGTTCCACTCGGCCAGATCGCTGAAGTGCTCCTGCAGAGCCGTCTCGAAGGCGTCGCGACGCTGTCGATAGAAGTCGCGCAGCCCGGCCATATGGTCGCGATAGCGCTCGGTGCCGATCCATTGCAGAGCCTGCCATTGGCCGACACGGTTAGTGTGCAAGTCCGCCGCCTGTTTCAGGCGCAACAGGTAGGGGTACAGGTCCCTGGAGGCGATCAGAAAGCCCACGCGCAGGCCCGGCGCCAGGGTTTTCGACACCGTGCCGGTGTAGATCCAGCTGGCCTTTTTCAAGCGGCTGACAATAGGCGTCGCACTACCGCCATCGAAATTCAGCTCGCGGTAAGGCTCATCCTCGATCAGGGTGACACCGAACTCATCGAGCAACGCTGCCACGGCATCGCGCCGGGCCTCGCTGTAGCGCACCGCCGAAGGATTCTGGAAGGTCGGGATCAGGTAGGCAAACGCTGGCTTGTGCTGCTCCAGGCGCTGGCGCAGGGCGACCAGGTCAGGCCCTTCGGCCTGCAGCGGCACGGTCAGGCACTCAGCGCCGAACAACTGGAAGGTTTGCAGCGCCGCCAGATAAGTCGGCGCTTCGAGCAGGATCTCGGTGCCCTTGTCCAGATACAGCTTGGCGGCCAGATCGAGGGTCTGCTGCGAACCGTTGACGATCAGTACCTGGCTTGCCTCACAGGGCACACCGATGGCCCGCGCTTCAGCCGCCAGGGCTTCGCGCAGCTCGGGCTCGCCTTCGCTCATGCCGTATTGCCCGATGCCGCGTGGCATTTCGGCCCAGTCGGTATGGGGCA
This sequence comes from Pseudomonas sp. Pseusp88, assembly GCF_047303955.1. NCBI lineage: Bacteria > Pseudomonadati > Pseudomonadota > Gammaproteobacteria > Pseudomonadales > Pseudomonadaceae > Pseudomonas > Pseudomonas sp. Pseusp88. Next base: position 119,301 of record NZ_JBGLYM010000018.1, read on the forward strand.
GCATTTGCTGGGCCGGCAGGCCGCCGGCAAATGACATCACCTCGGGGCGCTGGGCTGCAGCGAGGATTTCGCGAATCAACGAGCTTTTGAGACGAGTGATGCGTTCGGAGAAGGCCATCAAGATCACCGCTGGCAGAGACAATGGAAAATACGTCAAACTGGTTGACCAAACCTACGATGCCGGACATAGATACGTCAATATGCTTGACCTTAAAAATTCCGCCACGCAACAAACCGCCATGGAAGCCTTCTTCTTCGGCTACCAGGCCTTCACCGCCAAGGCCGACGAAATGCTGGCCCGCCGCGGCCTCAGCCGGGTGCATCAACGCATCGTGTTTTTTATCGCCCGGTACCCCGGCCTGAGCGTCAAGGAACTGCTGGATGTACTGGGCGTGAGCAAGCAGGCGCTCAATGCGCCGCTGCGCCAGTTGCTTGGCATGGAACTGGTGCAAAGCGTTGCCCCGGACGCCGACAAGCGCAAACGCCTGCTGGGCCTGACTGCCGAAGGTGAGAAGTTCGAACAGGCGCTGCGCCGCGAGCAGGTCAAGCTGCTGCAACGGGTGTTCAATGAGGCCGGGCAAGAAGCGGTTGATGGCTGGCTGGCGGTCAATCAGGCGCTGGGCCAGACTCTGCAGGGCGGTATGAAGCTCGCAGACGGCTAAACAGTACAAAAGTGTCGCAGTGAGCGAGTGCCCGTAACTGTACTGTCAAATACGTCCTTGGCTGTATCGCAAAGCGCCGTAGCCATTGCGTTTAGGCTTGGCGCCTGTCATTCGTGCCACCCAAGGAAAACCGCTGTGACCGATGCGATTCAAGCCCCGCTGCGCCCCCTGAGCGACTCGTCGCTGTCCGCCGTCGTTGCCGGTTTCATCGCCATGATGACCGGCTGCACCAGTTCGCTGGTGCTGATGTTTCAGGCTGGCCAGGCCGCCGGGCTGACCGGCGCGCAAATTTCCTCGTGGATCTGGGCGCTGTTCATGGGCATGGCGGTGTGCAGCATCGGCCTGTCGCTGCGCTATCGCTCGCCGATCACCGTGGCCTGGTCGACCCCCGGCGCGGCGCTGCTGATCACCAGCCTGGGCGGCGTTGCCTACCCCGAGGCCATCGGCGCCTTTATCACCTGTTCCGTGCTGGTGATGATCTGCGGCCTGACCGGCAGCTTCGAACGCATGGTCAAGCGCTTGCCGGCCTCCCTGGCTGCGGCCTTGCTGGCGGGAATTCTGTTCAAGATCGGTAGCGAAATCTTCGTCGCCGCGCAACATCGCACAGGCCTGGTGTTGGGCATGTTCTTCACTTACCTGGTGGTCAAGCGCCTTTCGCCACGTTATGCGGTGCTGGCGGCACTGTTGGTCGGTACGGCGTTGTCGGGCCTGCTCGGCCTGCTGGACTTCAGCGGCTTTGCCCTGGAGGTTGCGGTGCCGGTGTGGACCACGCCGTCGTTTTCCCTGGCCGCGACCATCAGCATCGGCATTCCGCTGTTCGTGGTGGCCATGACTTCGCAGAACATGCCCGGCATCGCCGTGCTGCGCGCCGACGGCTATAGGGTGCCCGCCTCGCCGCTGATCTCGGTGACAGGTATCGCGTCCTTGCTGTTGTCGCCGTTCGGTTCCCATGGCATCAATCTGGCGGCCATCAGCGCGGCAATCTGCACCGGTCCGCACGCCCATGAAGACCGCAACAAGCGTTACACCGCTGCGGTATGGTGCGGGATTTTCTATGCCATCGCCGGAGTGTTCGGCGCGACCCTGGCCGCACTCTTTGCCGCCTTCCCCAAGGAACTGGTGCTGTCGATTGCTGCCCTGGCGTTGTTTGGCTCGATCATCAACGGCCTGACCGTGGCCATGACCGAACCCAAGGAGCGCGAAGCGGCGCTGATCACCTTTATGGTCACGGCATCAGGGCTGACCCTGTTTTCCATTGGCTCGGCGTTCTGGGGGATTGTGGCGGGGGTGTTGACGTTGCTGATTCTGAACGCGCGTAAGGGCTGACCAGCGAGGTTTCAAGTACAACTCTTTGGAGTGAAAAGTTATGGGTGGGACCGGCTTTAGCCGGGAAGACAATGTGGCAGACGATAAGGATGTATCGATCCTGCCTGCCTCTTCCCGGCTAAAGCCGGTCCCACCGTTCTGTTACAAGCGGAAATGCCCGACCATCCCCTTCAGTTCCATCCCCAGCGAAGCCAGTTCGATGCTCGACGCCGCGTTACCCTGCATGGCCAGGGCTGACTGATCGGCGCTGCTGCGGATACTGGTGACGCTGCGGTTGATCTCTTCGGCCACCGAGCTTTGCTCCTCGGCCGCAGCAGCGATCTGCTGGTTCATCTGCTGAATCATCGACACGGCTGCGGCGATGCTGCCCAGAGCACTTTCAGTTTGCAACGCATCACTGACCGCCAGCTTGACCAGTTCGCCACTGCTTTGAATCTGCGCCACCGAGGCCTGGGCCCCGCTTTGCAGGCTGATAACCAGGCGTTCGATTTCTTCGGTGGACTGCTGGGTACGCTTGGCCAACGCCCGCACTTCGTCCGCCACAACAGCAAAACCGCGTCCCTGCTCACCGGCCCGGGCCGCTTCAATGGCGGCGTTGAGGGCCAGCAGGTTGGTTTGCTCGGCAACGCTTTTGATCACACTCAGGACCTTGCCGATGTTCTGGATTTCTGCGCTCAGGCTTTCAATACCATGACTGGCCGAAGCCGAGGAGCTGGCCAGTAGCTCAATGCGCTGCATGCTCTGACGCACCACGACCTGGCCGCTGTCGACTTTCTCATCAGCGGTCTGAGCTGCCATCGCCGCTTCTTCGGCATTGCGGGCTACATCGAGCACGGTGGCGGTCATTTGGTTCATGGCTGTGGCGACCTGCTCGGTTTCCTCTTTCTGGCTGTTGACCTCAAGGTTGGTCTGCTCGGTCACCGCCGACAGCGAGTGAGCAGAGTTGGCCAATTGTTCGATGCCGGCCTGCAGGCGGCTGACGATATGGCTCAATCCTGCCCCCATTTGTTGCATGGCCTGCATCATCTGACCGATTTCATCGCGGCGAGTCACTGCCACGCTGCCGCTCAGGTCGCCGGCGGCGATGCGTTGTGCCATGGCGATGACACTGCGCAGCGGGCCGACGATCAGGCGGGTAATCAGCAGGGAAGCGATCACCCCGACGATCAGGGCCACGATGGAGGAGCCGATGATCTGCATCGAGTTGAGCTTGAGTTCACCGGCCATGGACTGATCTTCGGCGGCATAAGCCTGATCCACCTGCTGCACGACCTGCCTGACGTTGGTCGCCAGTTGCAGGGAAACCTTGGCTTCGTCGCTGAGCAAGCCAGTGTATTCGTTGAGTTTGTCGCTGAAATTGACGATATGAGTGCCAACTTCGCCCAGTACGGTGAGGTAGCCATCGTCCTTGATCATGCCCTTGAGCTGTTCGGCGATGACCTTGGCCTGCTCGGCCTGTTCGATCTTGCCGGTCTTGACTTCGTCGCCACTGCCAGTCTTGCGGCTCTGGTCCAGACGCACCCGCGCCTCGTCCATGGCCTGCATCATCAGTTTGGAGACCTGGCTGACCTGATTGGCCTGCTCGATAAACTCACTGCCACTCGCGCCGTTGGATTTTTTCAGTTCATAGGTGCCGTCATCGTTGAGGCCGGACTGCAGCACATCGAGGTTGTTGGCCACGCTGGACACCGACCACGCAGCCATTTCCAAGGCCAGATCCTTGCTCTGGCTGATCGACACGAACTGATCAAAGGATTTGCGGTAGTCACCCAGCGCCTGCTGTACCGCACTCATCATCGTCTGATTGTTTTTCGACTGGCCCTTGAGTTCTTCGGCAAGGGCGTTCAAGTCGTCGATGCCCTTGTGCAGTGCATCGACGGTCTTGGGGTTGCTATGCAGGGCATACTCCTGCTCAAGCAGGCGCACCTTGAGCAGGCCGCTATTGAGGCCCGACATCTGCTGGAGGCTGTCGACATGCAGACTGATGTTTTTCAGGGACCAGACACCAATAGCCGCGACGACGGCGGTCAGGAGCAGAACCAGGGTAAAGCCCAGGCCCAGCTTTTTTGCCATTCCCAGGTTAGCGAAGCGTGCTTGCACGGCCGAAATCATAGCGCTTATCCCCGATCGATACTTACGGCACATTGACCAACGAATCAGGCCACCAAATCTGGCCATTCAACAATCGTGCAGATTCGCGCCGAGGCAAAGGCAAAACAAGTCTCTGGCGTCGGAATAATGGCAAAAAGCTACGTCAAGGTCGCTTTCAGGACAGTGGCCTCATCAGGCCGGTCCGTCCTGTTGAGTTGCGTCGGTTTTCACTGCCCGGCGCCAGCGACCAGCAAGGTGCCAGCATCGACATCCAGTGTAGCTTCGCAACCCAGAGGCACCGCAATATTCTTCTGCTCGTGGCCTATAGGCAGGCCACCCAGAACCGGAATGCCCAGTCCACAAAGGCGCTCGCACAATACATCGGCCGCAGTGATCGAACCCTTCATCCCGGACGGCTCACTGAACTGGCCGATGGCGATACCTGCCAGGGTTTGCAGGATGCCGCAGTTGCCCAGTTGGGTAAGCATGCGGTCGACCCGATACGCCGCCTCGCCGACATCCTCAAGCAACAGGATGGCGCCGCGCAGATCGGGCATGAACGAGGTACCGATGGAGGTGCAGAGGATGCTCAGATTGCCGCCCAGCAGAGTTCCCTGGGCGCGGCCTGTAGTACGCACGGAAAAGGTCGCCTCGGCGGCGTCGGCCTCGACCCGCACCGATTCGGTGCTCATCAGGGCATGACGAATGCTTTGGGTGAATGCGTCGCCCCGCTCAAGTTGCGTCGACACCGGACCATGGACCGAAACCAGCCCGGCCTGGGTCCACAGGGCCGTATGCAAAGCGGTGATATCAGAAAAACCTATGACCAGCTTGGGGTCACGGCGCACAGCTGCAAAATCCAGCTGTTGAACAATACGTTGCATGCCGTAGCCACCACGATTGCAGAAGATGCCGCGAATCTGTGGATCGGTCAGCGCCACATTGAGATCGGCGAGACGATGCTCGTCGGTACCGGCGAAAAATGCGTGCCGATCCAGCGCATGGGGGTAGACCTGAGGTCGCAGGCCCCAGCTCTTGAGTACTTCCACAGCGGTCTCGATCTTGTCCGCAGGCACCGGTCCGGCGGGAGAGACCAGAGCAACGGCATCTCCCGGACGCAATATGCCGGGGTGCAGGACAGGCAAGGTGGTGCAAGGCATTCGATAAATCCACTTGATGAGTGAAACGACACTGTAGGCGATGAGCCGCAGCGGTTACAGGGGCGGCTTCAACTGTTGTTGTCACTGTTGCTGTCCGCACCGCGCCGGGTTCTGGCCCCCTGCCAGCGGGTGACACTCTTGCTCAACCAATGGATAAAGCCGCCCGGTGCAGGTGCCACGGGCTTGCTTTCAAGCATCGAGGCCCGCGCCTTGGCCCGGAAGCGTGCCAGCCCTGCCAGGGCGCCGCGCAGTTCGGCATGTTCCTTGATCCAGGGCTCGAGATCCTGATAGTCGATACGATAAATCATGCAGTCGGTCATGGCGCAGAAGCGGGCCATGCTTGGCGACTGGTCGACAAAGCCGGTCTCGCCCAGCAACTCCCCCGGCCCCATGCGGCCAACTTCCTGCCAGGTCTCGCCTTGCTCCACCGACACCGAGACCACCCCCGATTCGATGATGTACAGAGCCTCCGGAACCACGCCCTGGGCCAGCACCACCTCGCGGGCACCGAAGGCATGCAAACGCATGTTGCGCTCCAGCCCTGCCAGGTCGGCCTCGCTGAGCATGCGCAGGGCGCTGACGGTATTGAGCACCGCCAGGGACCGGGTCGCCGGGCGCGCCTGGTCCTGACGGATGTCGGTGGCGGCGAGTTGGCGGTAGATCAGATCGTGCAATTGGTTGCTCACCGCCGAACGCCGGTCTCGCGACTTCACATAACCGGTGACCTGGTACTGCACGCTACGCAGCCCGGACTTGACCACCACCGCACCGGCTGCCGGCTTGGCCAGCAGCTCACGGCTGCCTTGCAACGCCTTGTCGATGGAGTCCAGCACCAGGCTGGGCCGCAAGCGCACCGGCAACTCGATGCTCAGGGTGATGGCGTGATAGTGATCAGGGCGACTGAAGTTGACGATGCGGTTCTTCGCAGCGATGGCGTTGGGGATCACCACCATACTGCCTTCGGCGGTCAGCAGATGGGTCGAACGCCAGTCGATTTCCACCACCTTGCCTTCGGTGTCATCGACCTTGATCCAGTCATCGACCATGAACGGCTTGGTGGCGTTGAGCACAATTCCGGAAAACACATCGCTGAGGGTACTCTGCACCGCCAGACCGAGAATGATCGCCACCGCCCCGGACGTCGCCAATAACCCCTTGACCGGTAGATCGAGGACATAAGCGGCGGCGGCCACGGCGGCGACCAGAAAGATAATGGCGCCCAACACATCCTGCAGCAGGTGGCCCTTGCCGCCGATGCGCGGTTCAAGGACCAGCCCGGTAAGAGTCGTCAGGGTCCGCGCGCCGAGCAGCCACCAGGCGATGCTCAGAATCGCCGACAACGCATGCCGAGATACCGGCAGGTCCGCCGGTACCACGTTCAACGGGCTCAAACCGGCATTGGTCAGACACATGCTGAACACCAGGAACAGCCCGAGGCGCAGCATCACCTTGCGGCGCAGCCAACGCGGATCAAGGCTGTGCCAGAGAATCAGGTCAACGACCAGCAGCAGCGAAGCACTGGTCAGCGGATAGGCGACCCACGGAAGATCCATCGACTTGCTCCATCCCGGCGTTGCTGGATTATGAAGAACGTCGCAGCTTAACCGAGAGCCCGGGCCGGAGCGAGAGCGCCATCGTCACATCGCCGTCAGGCCGCCATCCACTGCCAGGGCCTGGCCGGTGGTGAAGGCCGCGTTGTCACAGCACAGGTAGAGCACAGCCGTGGCGATTTCCTCGACCTTGCCGATACGCCCGACCGGGTGCATGGTGGCGGCGAACTCACCCTTTTTCGGATCAGACTCGTAGGCGCGGCGGAACATATCGGTATCGATCACCGCCGGGCACACCGCATTGACACGAATTTTCTTCTTCGCATACTCGATGGCCGCCGACTTGGTCAGGCCGATCACCGCATGCTTGGACGCGCTGTAGATGCTCATTTTCGGTGCTGCACCGAGGCCTGCGACCGAAGCGGTATTGACGATAGCACCGCCGCCCTGGGCCAGCATCAGTGGCAGCTGATACTTCATGCACAACCAGACGCCCTTGACGTTGACGCCCATGATGGCGTCGAACTCGGCCTCACTGCCTTCGGACAGACGCCCCTTCTCGATCTCGATCCCGGCGTTGTTAAAGGCGTAATCAAGGCGACCATAGGCGTCGATCACAGAAGCCATCAGGCTCTGCACCTCGGCATCCCGGGTCACGTCACAGCGCACGAACAGCCCCTCGCCGCCGGCTTCGCGGATCAGCGCGGCAGTACCTTCACCGCCGTCAGCGTCGAGGTCGGCCACCACCACCTTCAAGCCCTGTGCCGCGAACGCCAGCGCTGTCGCCCGGCCAATGCCCGCAGCCGCGCCGGTAACCAGAGCCACTTGACCGGAAAACGTCATGCTCATCGCCTTCATCCTTTTTATCGTTGTGGGAAGTTGGCCAGAGTCTAGACAGGGTCAGGGTACCTCGGTCAGCACTATCAGGGTGTCGGTTAGGGCCCCATGAATCATGGTGATTAAGCCTGCCACAGTTCATCATCCATCTGGATCGCCGCACATTCGCCAGAACCGCCCTGCTTGCGTCGCGCTCACACCGGGGCTTCAATCAGACTTCGCCTTATTTTCGAGGAACTGCCATGACCGCCCAGACCAATCGCCAATTCCTGCTCGCCAGGCGCCCCGTTGGCCAGGCCAGCCGGGAAGACTTCATCTTCCAGGAAGTCCCCGTTGCCGAGCCAGCGGATGGCCAGGTATTGCTCAAGAATCGCTATCTGTCACTGGACCCGGCCATGCGTGGCTGGATGAACGACAGCAAGTCCTATATCGCCCCGGTGGCCTTGGGTGACGTCATGCGTGCCCTTGGTGTCGGTGAAGTGATCGCCTCCAGACACCCGCAATTCGCCGTGGGCGATTACCTGCAGGGGGCCATCGGCGTACAGGATTACTTTCTCGGCGATCCCAAGGGTCTGCACAAGGTCGACCCGAAGCTGGCACCGCTGCCGCGCTACCTGTCTGCCCTGGGCATGACCGGCATGAGCGCCTACTTTGCCCTGCTCGACGTCGGCGCGCCGAAACGCGGTGACACCGTGGTGATTTCCGGCGCCGCCGGTGCGGTGGGCAGCGTTGCCGGGCAAATCGCCAAGATCAAGGGCTGCCGGGTCATCGGCATCGCTGGCGGCGAAGAGAAGTGCTACTCGTTGATCAACGAACTGGGCTTCGACGGCGCCATCGACTACAAAAGCGAAGACCTGCACGCAGCCCTGAAACGCGAATGCCCCAACGGCGTGGATGTGTTCTTCGACAATGTCGGCGGCGATATCCTCGATGCCGTGCTCAGCCGCCTGGCACCTAAAGCCCGGGTGGTCATTTGCGGCGCAATCAGCCAATACAACAACACCACCCCGGTCAAAGGCCCGGCCAATTACCTGTCCCTGCTGTTCAACCGTGCGCGCATGGAAGGCTTCGTGGTCATGGACTACGCCCCACGCTTCGCCGAAGCAGGCCAGGAACTGGCCGGCTGGCTGGCCCAGGGCAAACTCAAGAGCCGCGAACATATCGTCGAAGGCCTGGAAACTTTCCCCGAAACTTTGCTGAAACTGTTCAGCGGAGAAAACTTCGGCAAACTTGTGTTGAAGATCTAACCAGCCTGTAGCGAATCGAGCGCCATCGCGCTCATTCGTGGCGTGTTATTCGCTGGCCTTGAACGTCAACTCGCCTTTGCGCCACTTGGCCGCTTTGGCGGTTGCCGCCTTGAGCGTCTTGGTCAGGCCGCCTTGCAATTGTTCAGGGCCGGAAAACACCATCATCACGGTATGGCCTTCCTTGAAGACAATGCCGGTACCGTCTGCCGTCGTGACAAAGGCGTATTCACCCAGCCCGTAGACGGTCAATTTGACTTCGCGAAACTTTAACTCCAATTTGCCGCCTTCACGGCTGGGCAATACCGCCGCACGAAAATGATCGCCGACCTTGAGCTCAAGGCGCGGCTTGTCATCCACCACCAGTGCGGTTTCTGTATCGATCTCGGCAATATAAATACCTTCGGCGGTTTGCTCGCAGACATAGACGAAGCGCGACTGGAATTGCTTGACCAACTTGGCCCGAAGGTCGCCCAGCACGAACAGCGCGTGCGTATCCAGATTACTGACTGCCAAAGTACCAACCCCCAAAACATGACAAATGAAGCTGTCCAGCCAGCCATGGACCACGGACAGTGGAAAAATACGGAATCGGCCCCTTCGCCGCGTCGGCCTGGGCAAGGCCACAGGACTCAGCCATCAGAAGCGTGCATGCTCAGGTGCACGGTCCACCGCCGCATCGGCAGCAGACATTGACTGGTTTTGACAGCGACGGGTTATTCAGTCGGCTCAGGGCCGTCATGGTGATGCGCATCCTGCAAGACACGCACACTATCACTTACCACCCGGCCGAAAAAGAGCACAGATTCACCATTGATTATAAGGCAGGGATGAAACACTGAACTATCGGGCATGCTCCATGCTCACATTTGACGTACGGGCGCATCAACCCAACGCCTCGAGGAGACGACATGAATACTGATACTCCAACACTGAGCCTGCTGTTCGATCAACTGGGATTGCCTAGCGATCAGGCAGGCATTGACAATTTCGTCCGTACTCATTCGCCGCTGCCCAATGAGGTGAAGCTGTCGGAAGCCGATTTCTGGACACCTCAACAGGCAAAGCTGTTGAAGGATGAAATACTCGAAGACGCTGAATGGGCACCGGTGGTGGACGAACTGAATGTGTTGCTGCACAGCAAATGATCAGAAACCTGCCAACGTGACTTGATGATCCCCACACCGGATGTGTGGGGACCGCCCTGGTGACGATCGAGTGTGTAGCACTCGCAACACCATCGCCACCAAAACAGCCCTCACAACCACGCTCCGCCCCTACCTCAGCTAGATCTGATTCGGGTGGAGTATCCGCCCTCCCGGCTGCGGCGCATGGACGAACCACATCTGACCAAGGCGCCCGCTGTGACCGATCAGGCTGCGCCAGTGGGCCGAGCGATGAATGTAACGATGACGCAGCATGAGCTCTTCACCGGCATCAAGCTCATAGTCAGCACCCCGGGCATAGCGAATCAGCTTGGCGTTGATATCGAACAGTTCCGGCAGCAGCTGCAGCTCCGGCCGACTGCCAATGGGAGCGAAGGGTACGCCTTCGTCACAGGCCAGGGCGTGCATGACCCGCAATGAAACCAGGGATAGATGACCAAATACCTGGCGCCGCAGGCAAACCGCCGCCACCACCGATTTAAGGCCCAGGGAACAGCGCCCGTGCACAGTGTTCGCGCGTTCTTCGGCACACTCGACCTGCAACGACGCCAACGGATCCTCGGGGTCAAGCCAGTGCCCGGCATCCAGCGCCTGCAAATCGGCCTGGGCCTCAGCCCAGGCAGGTGTCGACTCCCAAGGGGTGCCACAGCTGACCAGGCAGCGCCGGGGACGGGTCACCAGAACCTTTTCCCTGACCTGCGGGTGATAACCTCCGCCGATATCCGAATGCGCCCCTGGCAACAGAATCTCCCGAGGCCATTGCGGAGCAATGCTGTTGAGGGCGAAATTGCGCCGCTGCTCATCCCGCGCCACCAGATGTAAAACCTGCTGCGCGCAGCCCGGCGGCAGGTAAAGATTGACCTTACGGTTCGCGGCATCCCGCACATTGCCCATGTCCAGCAGGCCGGCGACCGCCGCAACTGTATCGAACAACCCGATCACCTTGAGCAGTACGCTGTCGTTGCCCCAGGCAAAGTCGGGGCTGAATGCACTGGCGTAACGACTGAACAACGGGTCGAGCGCGCCCTTGCCCTGTTTCAGCACTTCATTGGCAAAATGCCGCGCCGAAGCTGCACCGCGACTGAAACCGAACAGGTCCAATTCCAGGCGCGCAATGCGGCAATCCGGGTTATGCGTCCCGAACGCCTCCAGACAACGACCGATCTTTCTGATCGCCTGCTCCGCCTTGGCGACGACACCGGTAGAACCCCGACCAAAGCTCTGCCCCGGCCATAACGAATCACCGCCCTTGGTAGTGGTTCCAACACCACTGATATAAATAGCCCAATAAGCCCTTAACTGATCTGCTTCACGGCTGGCTTTGAGCTGATGGGGATACAACTCGAACAGGCGGGCTATATTACTCAGCGCAGCGGCATAGCTGCTGAAGGGATTATCGCGACAGCCGCGACACTCGACACTATGTTCGTACTCGTTAACTTCGGCCATGGCGCGGCAATCAGCACCAATACGACTATTGACCCGATTATTTCCCGTGCCGTCGAAAAATAAACCTATGCGCACGATGACATCCGATGTGACAGAGGCTGGCGAATGTCCTGCTGCCTGTACTTTCCTTGTACTTTTCATGATTTTCGTCCTTACCTGCGCGACCATGAAGTGGCCGCTAAAATCAGAACCCTTGTTAAGTTAAATATATTGATACACAACAAAATAACGTCAAGCAGAAACATCCCTTATCAGAAAGTTCCTACATTAATTCAGGGTATAGCTTATAAAAACAGCATGACCGTCAATTCAAACAAATCGCGTTAATACACCAACAATACAATTAATCAATACACCTAATCCCGTTTCCCATAAAAAGAAAAGCCCCGTTGGCGAAAAAATCGCAAACGGGGCTGGATTGCCAATGAGTGGCTGTTCAGCGCTTGGCCGCAGCCGTTCCCTGCGGCTTATAACCCATGCGCAAACCACCCCAATGCCGCCCCTTGATCATGATCGGCACCGACAGGTCGTGCATCAACTCACCCGTGTCACGGGTATAGGTTTGCAGCAGTACGGGCTTCTGATGACTGCCGCAACGAATGCCGGTGCGATCATCGAATTTACGCTTGCTGCGACTGCGCACCATGTCTACCGCCGGATCTCCCGTTGGTGCTTCGGCGAAAGCATTGTTATGGGTGGGCACGTAGCCTTGAGGTGTACAGGCAATGGCAAACACCAATCCTTCGTGCTTCGGCAGCAAAGGCTCCTGGATCGCCGGGAGGACCTGATCGGTATAGCGGTCGAAGCGGGTCTGATACTTGACCGGCACTGTCTTGGCGATTGGCTGGTAGCTGCGATCAAACAAGTCTTCAAGGCTGACCCGGCCCTGATCGATATCCTGCTCGAATCGGGCGGTAATCTGCGCCACCCCTTCACGAGCCAGGTCGTAGATGCGTTGGTGGTAATCATCCAGGCCCACCTCGGCCAGACGCTCACTGATGGTTTCCGCCTGCTCCTCCATCTGCACGGCGGTCTGGGCCAGATGGCGGGTCTGCTCGTCGCTGATCGCCAGGTCGCTGCGCATCTGCTGCACGGCGACAAACAGGCTGGCGAGCTGCTCCTGATTGGTCTGCGCGCCCACGGCAATCTCGCTGACTTCACTCTCCACGCCAGCGGCCAGGCGGGCGATATTTTCCAGCTGTGCACCGGTGTGTTCGACCTGCTCGAGACCACTGTCCAGGTCACTGGACAACTGGCGGATCTGTTCCACCACTTGCCCGGTGCGCAGCTGGATATCAGCGGTCATCTGCCCAACCTCCTCGGTGGCACTGGCGGTGCGCGCTGCCAGACCACGGACCTCATCGGCCACCACAGCAAAACCGCGGCCGTGCTCACCAGCCCGCGCAGCTTCAATGGCAGCGTTCAAGGCCAACAGGTTGGTCTGGCTGGCAATAGACTGGATCACCAGGGTCACACGCTGGATCTCCTCGCTGCGCTGGCTGAGGGCCTCGATCAGCTGGCGACTGCCCACCGCCCGCTGGCTCAACAGGCGCATGCGCTCGATGGACTCGGCGAGCACGCCACTACCGGCAGCACTGCTGTGCCGTGCCTCAGTGGCAGCGGCCAGCGCCTGCTGGCTGAGCATCGCGGTCTGATGCTCGGTAGCGATCATGGCGTCGGCGCTACTGACAATCTTTTCCGCAGCATCAAGCTGCGACTGCACCTTGCCAGCCAATTGCCTGACGGAAAACGCCACCCCCGCCGCCGAAAGCGCATTGTGACTGGTGGTATAGGACAAATCTCGAGTCAGGCGAGCAATACCGCCGTCGTCCGCAGCAGCTTCGACCACGACCGGACGCGACGCCAGCAAGCGAGGCAGCCAGACCGCCACAAGCACCACTGGCACCGCCAGATACAGGGACAGCCCCCACAACACCACAGCCGCCAACACCAGGCACAGAACGACTGTCTGCACGACCGGTATCAGCCAACCCAAGGCGCGGGCACCGCCAGCCCCATCGCCGGACTCGCCCTGCACGGGCAGCGACCCCAGCAACGATCCGTTTGCCATATGCCTCACTCCCTCTGTCTTTATCGTTATTTGTACGGATTAAACGTCAGATACCAGCGTTACGCCATGAGTCGTTAGTTGTAACCACGAAGATAGAGAGGATAGGCAACATTTAAGCCCCCAGAACCCGGATGACTCCGATCAGAGGGTTCTGGCAGACACAAGAACGCCGGGGGGCGGGCGGCAGGGGGGCCCCCGCGGGGGGCGGACGCAGCGGGGAAAGCGCGCCAGAAACCC
>NZ_JBGLYM010000019.1:0-129989 GCF_047303955.1 Pseudomonas sp. Pseusp88
TTCGCTCCCACAGTAGCGCGTGCATATCGTCGGATCCGTGGGAGCGGATTCATCAGCGAAGGGGCCAGTACATCCAACTCATTGGCGGCGTCCGGAATAAAGCTTTCGCGAATGAATTCGCTCCCACAGTAGCGCGTGCATATCGTCGGATCCGTGGGAGCGGATTCATCCGCGAAGGGGCCAGTACATCCAACACGTTGGCGGCGTCAGGAATGAAGCTTTCGCGAATGAATTCGCCCGCCGGCCCGGTTTTGCTCCCGGCCATCAACTAAGGCATCAACCGTGCAATCCCTTCAAGCAAACGGCTCAAGGCGCCCTGATTGGCCTTCATCACTGCCAGCCCTGCCTCGGCCATCTGCCGCGCCTGTTGCGGCTGCTCGAACAGGCGCTGCACGGCGGCGCCCAGGCTGACGCCGTCGCAGACTTCAACCAGAGCCTGGGCATTGCGCAGCATCGCGGCAATTTCCAGGAAGTTGAACAGGTGCGGCCCGCTCAATACCGGCTTGGCCAGTGCTGCCGGCTCAAGCAGGTTATGCCCGCCGTTGGGCACCAGGCTGCCGCCGACAAAGGCGCTGTCGGCCAGGGCGTAGAGAAACAGCAGCTCGCCCATGGTATCGCCCAACAGCACCGAGGTCGCCATATCCACCACTTGTCCGCTGGACCGACGCACGGTGCTGAAACCCTGCTGCTGGCAGAGGGCGAATACGCTATCGAAGCGTTCAGGATGACGTGGCACCAGAATCAGCAGCGCATCGGCATGGCTGGCAAGCAGCTGGCGATGGGCGGCAAGTACGCTTTCGTCTTCGCCGATATGGGTACTGGCGGCAATCCACACAGGGCGCTGGCTGGCCCGCCATTGTTCACGCAGCTGGCTGGCGCGTTCGAGCAATTGCGGGTCGATGGTCAGGTCGAACTTGATCGAGCCGGTCACCGTCACGCACTCAGGCCGCGCGCCCAAGGCCCGGAAGCGCTCGGCCTCGGCCTCGGTCTGTACGGCGAACAGGCTCATTTCGGTGAGCATCGGCCGGGTCAACCCGGCAAAACGCGCGTAGCCACGGGCCGAGCGCTCGGATAGCCGGGCATTGGCCAGCACCACAGGAATGCCACGTTTTGCGCACTGATGGATATGGTTGGGCCAAAGCTCCGTCTCCATGATCACGCCCAGGCACGGCTGCACATGCTCAAGGAAACGCCGCGCCGCCCACGGCAGGTCATAAGGCAGGTAGCAATGCTGAACACGCGGCTCGTTGGCGAACAGCGCCTGGATGCGCTCGGAACCGGTGGGAGTCATGCAGGTGACGGTGATCGGCAGCTGTGGATAACGTTGCAGCAGCGCGCGGATCATCGGCGCGGCGGCGATACTTTCGCCTACCGACACCGCATGCACCCAGATGCCGCCGCGCTGCATGACAGGCAGGCCGATTGCAAAGCGCTCGCCAATACGTTTGGCATAAGCCGGTGCCTTGCGCGCGCGCAGCCACAGGCGCAGCGCCACCAGTGGCAAACCGAGATGAAACAGCAGGGTATATAGCGTTCTATTCATGGGCGCGAAGTCTATCAGCCAATGGCCCGCAAATGCCGGGCAAAACATTCGGCCAGCCAACGGGCGGCTGGCCCCAAGGGTTGGTCGCGGCGCCAGACCATCTCCACCACCAGTGACGGCGGTGTCCAGTCGCTGACCAGCTCGACCATCAGGTTCTGATACGCCGGATACTGCACCACATGGCGCGGCAGCCAGGCCCAGCCCAACCCTCGCATCAGCAGTTCGGCCATGAAATAGAAACTGTCGGCGCGCCACATCTGCGGGCTGAGCTGCTCACTGCCGGGGTAACCACTCTGCTGCGGAGCGATCTGCCGGTGGCGGGCCAATTGCTGGCGGCCTATACGCCGCTCGCAAGCCAACGGATGGCCGACGGCGCAGACCGTAACCATCTCGACGCTGCCCAGCACCTGACGCTCCAGGGCTTCGGGCATTTGCTCGTGGTGAAACAGCAGGCCCAGATCGGCGCGCCGCTCCAATAGCTTGCGCGCCACATCGCCCTGAGCCGCGCTGGCCAGTTGCACTTCTACACTGGGATAACGCTCGGCCAGGGCTTCCAGGCTATCGAGCACCGGCAGATAAGGCATGGCTTCGTCATGGGCCAGGCGCAGGCGCGCTTCCTCTCCCCGCAACAGAGCAAGCGCACGACCATCCAGACGCTCGCACTGGCGCAAGACCTCCCGCGCTTCTTCGAGCAACGCGCTGCCCGCCTCGGTCAGACGAGGCTGGCGCCCGCTGCTGCGCTCGAACAGGCTGACGCCCAGGTCCGCCTCCAACAGGGCAATGGCATTGCTGACCGCCGACTGCGCGCGCTTCATGTCCCGCGCGACGGCGGAAAAGGAGCGCTGCTCGGCGACACTGACAAACAGGCGTATGTGCTCAAGATTCCATTGCACGATCACAGCAACCTATATCCAATTCAGATAGGTAATGACTTTACCGCATCCGGGCAATCACTAAAATGCAGGCCATCGCAGAGGAGATTCACCATGAGCGCCTACTACCTGCTGGCCATTGCCATTTGCTGTGAAGTCATCGCCACCGTTTCCATGAAGGCCGTCAAAGGTCTGAGTACACCTGTGCCTCTGCTATTGGTGGTCGCCGGTTATGGCATCGCGTTCTGGATGCTGACCCTGGTGGTGCGCAGCATTCCGGTGGGGGTCGCCTACGCCGTGTGGGCGGGCATGGGCATCGTCATGGTCAGCGTCGCCGCGCTGTTCATCTATGGGCAAAAGCTCGATATTCCGGCCATGCTCGGCATGGGACTGATCGTCGCAGGCGTGGTGGTTATCCAGTTGTTCTCGAAAACCGCCGGGCATTGAAGGACCATTCCCCTATAATGGCGGCATTCCTGTCGCCATTGAGGTGCCCATGCCTTCTGCTATTTCCACTGACGTTCTGATCGTCGGCGCCGGTGCCGCCGGTCTCTGGCTCAACGCTCGCCTGCGACGTCAGGGTTTTTCCACGGTCGTGGTCGAAAGCGCCAGCCTGGGTGGCGGACAAAGCCTGAAGTCGCAGGGGATTATTCATGGCGGCGCCAAATACGCCTTGCATGGCGCTTTGTCCGGCGCTTCAGAGGCCATTGCCGACATGCCGCGGCGCTGGCGTGAGTCACTGGCGGGCAAGGGCGAGCTGGACCTCTCCAGCGTGCGCCTGCTTTCCGAAGCCCATTATCTCTGGTCGCCGGGCACTCTGGCCGGCAACCTCACCAGCTTCTTCGCCAGCAAGGCCGTGCGTGGCCGGGTCGACCAGGTCAAGGGCGACGAGCTGCCGCCCGCGCTGCAAAACCCCAAATTCAAGGGCAAGGTCTACCGCTTGGCCGAACTGGTCATCGACGTACCCAGCCTGCTTGACCGTCTGGCCGAACTGGCCGGGGACAGCCTGCTGGCCGGGCAGACCATCGAACCGCTGCGTGACGGCGAAGAGCTGATCGGCCTGCGCGTCGATGGCCGCGATATCGTCGCCCAGCGCATCGTATTCAGTGCCGGGTCTGGCACGGCCGATCTGCTGACCGCCCTCGGCGTGTCCCAGCCGACCATGCAACGCCGTCCGCTGCACATGGTGATGGTCAAGGCGCCGACCCTCAAACCGCTGTACGCGCACTGCCTGGGTGGCGGGCCGAAGCCACGCATTACCGTGACCACCCATCCGGCGGCCGACGGCCAGTGGGTCTGGTACCTGGGCGGTGATGTCGCCGAGGCCGAGGGCGTGGCCCGCGAGCCAGCGGCACAGATTGCCGCCGCACAAAAGGAACTGTCCGGTTTGTTGCCGTGGATCGACTTGAGCCAGGCGCAGTGGGCGACCTTGCGCGTCGACCGTGCCGAGCCGACGCAGAGCGGCCTGACACGCCCGGATAACGCTTTCCTTAATCAGCAAGGCCGCCTGTTGGTCGGTTGGCCGACCAAACTGGCTCTGGTGCCGGACTTCGCCGACCGGGTGCTGGCCGCCCTCGCCCACGACGAAATCCACCCCACGCCACAGCCGCCGCTGCCGACCTTGCCGCGCCCGCCGCGCGCCATACCGATTTGGGATCAATTGCTGCCATGACTCTGCCAACCCTGCACGGCCTGCATCGCCCCCTGGGCAGCACCGGCCTGAACATTTCTCCCCTGGGCCTGGGTACGGTCAAGCTGGGTCGTGACCAGGGAGTGAAATACCCCAGTGGCTTCACTATTCCTGACGATGACACCGCGCGGCTGCTGCTCGGCCAGGCCCGGGACCTGGGCATCAACCTGCTCGACACTGCCCCCGCCTATGGCACCAGCGAAGAACGCCTGGGCCCGCTGTTGCGCGGTCAGCGCCACGACTGGGTGATCGTCAGCAAGGTCGGTGAAGAGTTCGAGCACGGCCAGTCGAGCCACGACTTCAGCGCCGCCCACACCCGCAGGTCGGTGGAGCGCAGCCTCAAGCGCCTGGAAACCGATTTCCTCGACCTGGTGCTGGTGCATTCGGACGGCAACGACCTGGCGATTCTCAACGACAGCGACGTCTACCCGACCCTGGCCGCGCTCAAGGCCGAGGGCAAGATCCGCGGCTTCGGCTTTTCCGGCAAAACCGTCGAGGGCGGCCTGCTCGCCTTGCGCGACGGCGACTGTGCGATGGTCACTTATAACCTTAACGAGCAGGCTGAAAAGCCAGTGCTCGACTACGCTGGCGAACACAACAAAGGCATCTTGATCAAAAAGGCCCTTGCCAGCGGGCATATTTGCCTGACACCCGGGGTCGATGCGGTCGAGGCAAGTTTCACGCTACTGTTTCAACATCCGGGCGTTGCCGGTGCTATTGTCGGGACCATCAACCCGCTGCATCTGGCCCATAACGCAGCCATTGCTGCCGCTGTCATTCGCCGTCAAGCCTGATTTGGGCGGCCGACCCCAACGCAAGAAGGAGCCGACATGCCGCGAACCCTGATTCGAAAAAACCCCAGCAACTTCAAAACCCTGCCGTTATTCGTCGAAGCGACCCCCGAGGGCCTGAGCTATCAGAGCGTCGGCATGCCGTTGAATTTCACCCAGACACTGCAACGCCGACGCAAGATCGAAGTCGCTGACAGCGAGCGTTTTTCCACAGAATTGGCCAACCTTGGGGTTTCGGTACGCCTGACCCTGAGCTGGCAGAACCGCGATTACTGGGTGCTGGTTCGCCAGCGTCGTCAGGACCGCGGCGATGTGGTGCTCAAGCTGATTTCCGGCTATGTGCCGGCCCAGGAACTGGCCCTGCCACTGCATACGGCCATTCAGGAAGTTGCCGAGGAGTGCCTGATCGAGACGCCCCAGGGTTGGCTCAGCGGCCGCTTCAACGACACCTGGCTGCCCGCGCCCTACGCCGCCGCCCTGCATTATCGCGAAGCCATGCCCTTTCGCCTGACGCCGCTGTCCGGCGCGGCGCGGCCGGTACGTTGCGGCAACATGACCCTGATTGAACGACCACGGGCCTATGTCCATCTGCCCACGGCGTCTTTGCAACTGATCTACGACCTGCGCCTTGAAGTGCCGAGGGAAGCCCGCCCTCTGAGCCTGTTTCATGTCGATGAAATGCTGGAAGACGATCAATTGGTCGCCCGCCTCAACCGCAGCAAGCCCGACCTGTATTTGATGCCCCTGGAAAACGGCGTGCCGCTGCCGGAGCTGTACACCCTCAAACGCGACAAACTGACCCCGGCCAGCACCCGCGGGCTCTATCTGGCGGAAAGCTTCGCGGCTCAGGAAGGTTGGGTAGTGCGCGACGAACGAATTCGCTGGAAGGACTGGCTACGCCAACAGGGCCTGACGCCGCCGAAGAAAAGCGGGATCAAGAGCCTGACCGGCAAGGCCCGGCAACTGCTGCAGATGGCGCGTAGCAGCCTCAGTAAATAACGTGGGCTCGTTGGAGCGAGGCTTGCCCGCGAAGGCGATATTCAGGCACAAAATATGTGTCGAATGTGCCGCCCTTTCGCGGGCAAGCCTCGCTCCAACGAATCTGATTCGAATTCGGAATTACTGCCCGCGAATCTTCTCGACAATAGCCGTGGTCGAGCTGTTCTCAACAAGCCCCAGCACCTTCACTTCGCCACCGTAGGCCTGGACGATACTGGCGCCGACCACTTGGTCGATACCGTAGTCGCCGCCCTTGACCAGCACGTCGGGCTTGACGTGGGTCAGCAGGTTTTCCGGCGTGCCTTCAGGGAAGCTGATTACCCAGTCCACCGCGCCCAGACCAGCCAACACCGCCATGCGTCGATCAACACTGTTGATCGGACGACCGGGGCCTTTCAGGCGACTGACCGAAGCGTCGTCATTGACCGCGACAATCAGCCGGTCACCTTGGGCGCGGGCCTGTTCCAGATAGGTCACGTGCCCGGCATGAAGAATGTCGAAGCAGCCGTTGGTGAAAACGATCTTCTCTTTGTGCGCCCGGGCATCGCCCACGGCCTGAATCAACTGGTCAAGGCTCAGTACGCCGCGTTCGGAACCTTCCTCACGCTGAATCGCCCGACGCAGCTCCGGCGCGCTGATAGCTGCCGTACCCAGCTTGCCGACCACGATACCGGCCGCCAGGTTGGCCAAGGCCACGGCGTGGGGCAGGTCTTCACCGGCTGCGATGGCAGCCGCCAGGGTGGAGATCACCGTGTCACCGGCACCGGTCACGTCGAAGACTTCACGGGCGCGGGCAGGCAAGTGCAAGGCGGGCTGATCCGGGCGCAGCAGGGTCATCCCATGCTCGCCACGGGTGACCAGCAGGCCGCCCAGTTGCAGATCGGCCATCAGCTCGGCGCCTCGCGCGACCAGTTCGGCCTCGTCCACGCAATGGCCAACAATGGCTTCGAACTCGCTGAGGTTCGGCGTAATCAGGCTGGCACCGCGATAGATCGAAAAATCCTTACCCTTGGGATCAGCCAGCACCGGAATGCCGCGCTCACGGGCCGCCGTGATCAGCGCCTGATGGTTCTTCAGCGCGCCCTTGCCGTAATCGGACAGCACCAGCACCTTGATACCGTCGAGCAGGTCATCGACCTCGGCGCTCAGAGCCTGGGCATCGGTGGCGAAGGGCTCTTCGAAGTCGATGCGCAGCAACTGCTGATGGCGGCTCATGACGCGCAGTTTGACGATGGTCGGCTGATGGGCGATGCGCTGGAAACGCGCGCGCACTCCGGCGGCCTCAAGACTGTTGGCCAGGCTGTCGGCGGCCTCGTCTTCACCGGTTACTCCGACCAGAGAAGCAGGAGCGCCCAGGGCAGCAATGTTCAGCGCGACGTTGGCGGCACCACCGGGGCGGTCTTCGATCTGTTCGACCTTGACCACCGGCACCGGCGCCTCAGGGGAAATCCTTGAGGTGCCGCCATGCCAATAACGGTCGAGCATGACATCGCCCACCACCAAGACTGGTGCCTGATCGAAACGCGGCATGGACAACTTCATCGAACAACCCGTAACCAAGAATGAATAGGGGCGGAATCTTAGCACAGGGTTTGTAGCTGTCGTGGTTGCGAGACCGGTTGCAACAAAGACTGTGGGACCGGCTTTAAACGGGAAGAGGCCGATACAACCGATATATATCTATCGAATGCACTTCGCTTTCCCGGCTAAAGCCGGTCCCACATTGATCCCGCAAAGGTCCAGGGTCAGCGGCTCAGACCGCGCCTACCGGCACAGGCTCATCCAGCCCCATGGCATGCAGGCGCGAGTAGTAGCCGTTCTGCGCCAGTAGCTCGCGGTGGGTGCCGCGTTCGACGATCCGGCCCTGATCCATGACCAGAATCAGATCAGCGCGCTCGATGGTGGTCAGGCGGTGGGCGATGACGATGGTGGTGCGACCTTTCATCACATGATCCAGCGCCGCCTGAATGTAACGCTCGGACTCGGTATCGAGGGCCGACGTCGCTTCGTCAAGTATCAGCAATGGCGCGTTCTTGAGCAGTGCACGGGCAATCGCCAGACGCTGGCGCTGGCCGCCGGAAAGCAGCACGCCGTTCTCGCCGACCTGGGTATCGAAACCCTCAGGCAACTGGTCGACGAACTCCTTGGCATAGGCATCGGCAGCCGCTGCCTCGATATCGGCCCGCGGCGCACCGGCCAGATCGCCATAGGCAATGTTATTGGCAACGGTGTCGTTGAACAGCGTCACGCTTTGAGTGACCTGAGCGATATGTCGACGCAGGTTACGTAGACGATATTCGTTGATGTCGACGCCATCGAGCAGGATATGCCCGACTTCATGCTGATAGAAACGCGGCAGCAGGTTAGCCAGGGTCGACTTGCCGCTACCGGAGCGCCCGACCAGCGCCACCATCTGCCCAGGCGCAGCAGAGAAGCTGATGTCATTGAGCACCTGCCGCTCGGTCCCCGGATAAGTGAAGCTGAGGTTTTGCACTTCGAGTTGGCCGGTGACACTGTCGCGCTCCACCGAACCGGTATCGACTTCCGGCACTTCATCCAGCTGTTCGAAGATGCTTTCGGCACCAGCAACACCCTTCTGAATAGTCGAACTGACTTCTGACAGCTGGCGGATCGGCTTGGGCAGCAGGCTCGCCGCCGTGATATAGGCCACCAGATCGCCGGGGGTCGCTTCGCCACGCAGCAGCAACACGAGGAACATCAACGCCGCCATGGCGGTGTAGATCACCAGTTGCAGCATCGGTGTATAGATCGAGCCGGTCTTGTTCATGCTCAGTTGCTTGCGGGTATTGCTCCTGCTGGCCCCGGCGAAGCGATCCTGCTCGTAGCTCTCGCCGCCGAAGCTGCGCACCACGCGATAGCCCTGGATGGTTTCCGAGGCAACGTGAGTGACATCGCCCATGGCTACCTGGATTTTTTTGCTCTGCTTGCGAAATTTCTTGCTGGTACGGCTGACCATCACGGCGATCAACGGCAGGATCGCCAGCATCACCAGGGTCAGTTTCCAGTTCATCCACAGCAGGTAGATGAACAGGAACACCACCGTCAGGCCTTCGCGGATGACCACCTTGATGGCATCGGTCGCAGCACCGGTGACCATGGTCACGTTGAAGGTGATACGGGAAATCAGATGGCCGGAGTTATGGGTATCAAAATAGCGGTTGGGCAGGACCAGCAGCTTGTTGAACAGTTCTACACGCAGGTCGTGCACCAGACCCAGTGAGACCTTGGCCAGGAAGTAGTTACTCAGGAACGAGCCCAGGCCCTGCCACGCGGCAATCAGCACGATCAGCAGCGGCACCGCCTGCAACAGTTGCAGATCGCGCAGGTACGGGACATTGGGGAACAGCACGGCTTCCGGGTTGCCCAGGCCGTCGACGAAATACTTGAGAATCCCGGCAAGCATCGGCTGGGTTGAGGCGAAAATGATGAACCCGATGATACTCAGCAGGAAGATGCCGATGTAGGGTTTTACGTAGTTGAGCAGTCGAAAATATATTTTCAGGCTGGAGCTTTGCCCGGCAATGGGTGCCTTGTCGCTCATCGTAAAGCTCGCTGAAGTTGAAGAACGCGGGATTTTATCACAGCCGCCAATTTGCGCTTTGGCCCAGACCAGCACGCTGACCAGACCGATCGGCAACCAGCTGATAAACCATTCGGCCCGTGGCGAACCGGTCAGGCTGGCTGCGTCGAACTGCATGGCCAGGGTCGAGAACAGCCAGATGCCCATCAGGCCGCGGCCGAGCACCGTATGCCGGGCACGCCAGGCCTGGACCAGCACTGCCAGCCAGACACACGCCCACAGCAGCATGCCGGGAATACCCAGCTGAATGGCAGTATGGGTGAACAAATTATGGGAATGATCGAACTTCAGACCGTCGGCCACCACCACATCGTAGGGCGCGCCCAGACCGATGCCGGTCCAGGGATGCAGCGCCACCATTTTCATCACCGCGGCGAGGATTTCCGGGCGATAGGACGAACCCCGCGCCAGCATCAGCGGCTCCAGCAGCCAGAAGCCCATCGCGGCCACGCCGATAGCGAGCCCCGACAGCAGGTAGCTACGGCGATCCCGGCACCAGATCGGCATGGCGACCACGGTCAGAAACAAGGCGAGGATCGCGCCGCGACTCTGGGACAACACGACGAACGCGCCAGTCAGGACCAACGTCAGCGCCCAGACCGGCAACATTGCACGATTCTTTGGCGGCCAGAGCAGCGTCCAGACGGCGGCGATGCCGACGACATAGGCGCCAAGGATCGGATGGCTCAGCTCACCGATGCCCTCCGCCCGGGCGAGCCAAGGATGACCGTCGATGCCATAGAACCGCACGATAGAGGCCAGCGCCGCCAGCGCCATGCCTATGCCACCCCATTGCATCAGTCGGACCACGCGGTCGGGGTTGGCATTGGCCAGGATCGGGAAGAACAGGACGAACACGGCGATATACAGGATGCGCTTGAATTCCCGGTCCGGCTCTTCGGCATGGCCCCAGGTCAGACTGAGGCTCGACCAGACCGCCAGCAGCAGCATCGACACGCAGAGAAAACGCTGGGCACGCCAAAACTCGCCAATGCGCTCGCGGGCGGACCAGCCCAACGCCAGGGCAGGTACCCAAAGAAAGGCGACCAGACCCTGTTGATAGATCTTGTTGGTCGGCGCGAAGGCAATGGCCAGCAAAAACCATAGCAACCCGGTCGATAACCAGGCCTGTGCCCAACGGTTCGTGTACATCCTGACTCCTCTGAAAACGATATTCGGAACGCGCAACCATTTAATCGAGGACCACGCAGGGACCGGCTTCAGCCGGGAATACGCCTTCCCGACTGAAGGCGGCCCCACTCAAGCCGGTCCCACAGTGGTGCAACCCGTCACTTTTGGGCATCATTGCCGGCCAAACCGCTCGCGTTCCTTACAAGGCTTCTACTGATGCAATGCTTTCGGCTCTCTAAAGCCGCTTTAAATCAAATGATTGTCGGTGCCAAAGTTCTGGAGGCCGACAGCTTTGGCGCGAAAGTGTACATGTTGCAGGATGGCAAAATCCTTAAACTGTTCCGTCGCAAGCGTTGGTTCTCTTCCGCCCTGCTTCGTCCGTACTCCCGGCGCTTCATTGATAATGCCGTAAAACTGGAAAAACTCGGCGTGCCGACCCTCAAGGTCACCAACTTCTATACCCTCGACCAGCCGGGCATGACCGCCGTGCTGTACCGCCCGCTGCCCGGCCAAACCTTGCGCCAGATCACCCAGCACGAAGGTTTCAGCTGGCAGCAGTCGATGCCTGCGCTGATCGATTTGATCCGCAGCCTGCATCAATCGGGGATTTATTTCCGCTCGTTGCACCTGGGTAACATCGTCGTCACCCCGGAGAACACCCTGGGCCTGATCGACGTCGCCGATATGCGTTTTTTCCGGGGGCCACTGTCGAGCAGCCTGAAGAAACGCAACCTGCAGCATTTCGCCCGCTATATTGCCCGCGAACAGCTGACCGAAGCCTTTCCGTTGCAGACACTGGAGGAAGGCGTGCTCAGCTGACAGCACGCCCTTTTAATGCACGGAAAGCAAAATGCGTGAATCCTCACAGAAGCGCTGCCAGGCCTGATCCGGCGCCAGGGTCTGGTTCTGGGAGCTGGCAACGCTGGCGCCATCCTGCCCGGCCACCTCCTCCAGGGCCTGGACCCAGGCCTCGACATTGCCCACCGGCACGTAATGACCAGTATCCCCCAGTTGCTCGCGGAATACCGGCAGGTCGCTGACCAGTACTGGCACCCCGGCGATAACCGCTTCCTGCAGCACCAACCCCAGGCCCTCTTCCCGCGAGGGAATCACCACCCAGTCGAAGCCCAGATAGAGCTTGGCCAGGCCCGGCTTGTGCCCCGGCAGGAAGACTTTCCCACCCAGCCCCAGGTGCTTGATCTTGCGCTCAAGCATGCTGCGGTCAGGGCCTTCGCCGATGATCACCAGGCTGATGTCAGGGTGCTTTGCCAGGGAGCGGGCGAAAGCGTCGAGCAGATAGTCGAAGCCCTTGTCAGCCACCAGGCGCCCCACTGCCCCCAGCACCCGCCCGCCGCTTTGCGGCAGGTCGAATACCCGGCGCGCCTGCTTGCGCTCCAGCAGCCGCGCGCGGAATGTCTCGGGCTGCAAGGCACTGCGCAGCCCCTGGACCGGCAGACGCAGGTTTTCCTGCAGCTTGCCGGCAAGGGTCTGGGATACGGCGGCCAGGGTCATGCGTTCGGCGGGAAAGGTACGGAACAGTTCCAGATGTTCTTCGCGCAAGCGGGTAGCGCCGTGGAAGACCACCACGGCACGGATATCCGGCATTTGCCTGAGGATGGGCAACATCACACGGGCCACGCCGAGGCCGTCGAGCAGCACCACCCTGGCACCACTCTGGATCAGCGCCTTGCGCAGGCGTGACTGCATCCAGGGCTTGAGCAGGCGCCAGACATGCCGCTCCTTGAGCAGACGCGAGGAAAAGCGCCACTCGTGCACGTCCGTGACCGGCTCGGTGCAGCCATTGACCTCACCCTGGAGAAACCAGGTCTTGATCTCGATGGCCGGATCCAGTTGCGAGACGATTTGCTGATGGACCTTGTGCACCGATGAAAACGGCGAACCACTGGACCACATGATATTAATGATGGTCATCGGGTATCGAACCCCGATGTCGTAATCACCGCGTCCACGCAGGCGCAATCAATCGTTGGTAAAGCCAATGCACACTCCAGACAGCCGCGTAAGCCCGGTCTTCAATGGTTCCGGGGCTGAGCGACCCATGTCGCCCGCCACACCGGAACACACCTGTGAAGCCCGAAACAGTAGGTAAATCGCTTCGCCGTTTCCGGCGCCGCCCTGAATAGTCAAATCTTTCAGCCCCTGAGCGCTCGTACATTCACGAGAGCAGCTTCAGATTCCCAGTACTGCTCGCAAACGCTCTATCCAACTTATTGCAGCCGCCTTCCGTAGCGCCGGCTCAAGCTCTTTGACAATGCGCTGACCGATGGTTGCAAAACTGAACTGCGACATTGCCAGATTACGGCCATTGACAGCAATACGGGCCGCCAATTCCGGGTCGACGCGTAAGGTCGCCAATTTCGACTGGAGTTGTGGGATATTTCTATAGAACACCACGTTCTCCATATCCTGAAGACCGAGGGCGCGGTTTTCCGCATCCCCTTGATCGTAGGCCAACAACACGCAGCCACAGGCCATGGCTTCAAAATTCTTGATCATGTACTCGCCCATGCCGACATCGGCACTGACGAAAAAGCGAATGCGGTTCAGGGTCTGGCAGTACTCCTCACCGGACTTGGTGCGGGTGACCACCAGCGGTTCGACCTGCCCCAGTTCATCAAGCAAAGCCTTGCGGCCACTGTAGGCCACGCTGTTGGTACTGCCGACGAACGCCAGTTCGATATCCCGCTCAAGGCTCTGGTCCTGCAACAACGTCTGGTCGTAACCCTTGGGCACGAACACCGCGTCGAAGCCCTCTTCACGCAACCGCTCGCTGACCACAAAGCCGGAACTCAGGACTCGCGCCCACGGCAACTTGCGGTAATGGGCGCTGAACTTGCCGGTGTACTTGCAGGGAATGTAGTTCTGGTAGGCGTCGTGTTCGAGGATGACCAGATTGGGAATCGTACGAATAAAGCCGACCTGACGAATTTCCTGCTTGAAACGCAGGAAAAACACGATGCGATCGTACTTCGTGACATCCACTTCACGGCGGAAATAGCCGCGCAGATTGCGTTGTTCGGCCGACGTCAGCCAGCGCGTGTCGCATTCGCAATGGGCGGCGATACCTTCGTACAGGCGATCCAGAATGGCCCGCTGCTCTTTCTGGACCAGCAATAGAACTTTCATTGTTTTCCTCGCGGCCTCCACAGACCGCTGATTCAAATATCTCTGCGCCAGAACAACTCGTGCCGGCGTACCGCCTTTCTGAAGAATTCGTTCTCGCCTTCTGCCGGCCAGCGTCGCCCCGCCAACAGGCGCTGCAGGCCACGCCGCAGCTTGCGCTTGAGCGGCATCGGCGGTTGCAGGTCATGCATCATGCCCAGGGCCATGGCCTTGTCTCGCTGTTGCTCGGCAGAGAGAGTCAGGCTGTAGGGAACCAGCGGCAACGCGGGGTCGAACACGGGCGGCAAGGCGATGCCGCTGTAGGCATCGCCCATTGGCCAGCGATCATTGTCATGCAGGTGATTGGCGTAGCCGAGTACCGTCTGCGGCTGCCACTCAAGCCCTTCCAACGCCTGCATCACTGCGGCCTGGGCGCAAATATGGTCCGGATGGGGATCGATAGTCGCGTGTGGCATGACCAATACCTGCGGGCGTGCCTGCAAAAGCAGTGCCCGCAAATCGGCCAGCAGGTTGTTCCAGGTTGGCGCGCCGTCGATATCGCCCGGTAAAGTCATGGGATTGAACTGGCGGAACAGGCGGGTATCGCTCAAGTCCGCCTCTCGCGAGGCGATGGCCTGATCCGGTGCAGCCTGCATGGCCGGCAGTTGCAGGCAGAAATAGCCCAACTGCACGCACTGCGCCTCGGGTACACCGCCCCAACGTGGCACGGCAATGCTGTCCCAGGCGCGCAGACGGCCCTTCAGACGCGCCGCTTCCGGGCGCGTCACGCCCATCTGTTGATAATGCTCAGCCTCGATCTCGCCGGCAGTCAGGGTCACGATCCAGGTATCGACGGCCTGACTATAGAGACCGAACGCGGCCAGCTCGGCGTCGTCGGCATGGGGAGCAATGACCATCACCCGCTGCTGCCGCGCATCGGCATGGCGGAACACCCACAACCGCAGCGGCCCCTGCACCCGGCAGTAACGCCCGCGCAAGTGCAGGCTGCCACTGTTGAGGGCCTCGGCCATGCCGGTAAGATTGAGGTAGCGCAGCCCGTCGACCCCACGCTCGAACGTCTGGCGATCCTCGAAACCGCTGCCGTTCAGTTCAATCACCGGATCGAAAAAGCGCCCCAGCCACGAGCTTTTCACCGTCAGCCCCAGTACCAGGGTTTCATCCCCCTGCAAAGCCATGGGTGCAACGACCTGCAACCGGCCGCCCTCAAGGGTGACACCTGCCACTTCGTTGTCCGCAGGGAGGTTGTACTGATAATCGTCACCGGGTGAATAGAACAGGTGATCGGCAAACCACGCCTCATGGGCAACCCAGCCCAGCACGGCCAGCAACGGAATCAGCCACCAGGCCAACAACACGCCCGAGATGATCAGCAGCAATAGGGCAACCACCAAGGCCAAGCGCTTGTTACGGCGATGGCGCTTGAGCAACTGCTGCTTGCGGCTCATAGCTGGAACACCGGCACGGGGTTGCACCAACGGTCTTTATATTCACGGTCGGCCCGACCGAAAGAGAAACGCAGTGGCTTGTCCAGGGCGCGAGCGTGCTCCCAGGCGCTTTGCGTATTGAGGAAGCTCAAGACACTCCCGGGGCTGAATTCACGGGTCTCTGGATCGACGCCACCGTTGATGTACTCGACGCTGATCCACTTCGGCGCTTCGACGCGATAGACCAGTTGCACGGCAATCGGCGCGTCATTGAGAAACAGCACCGAGCCGATCAACAGCTCGCGCAGCAGCTCGACCACCTCAGCCATGCGCTCGGCACCCGTCGCCGGAAAACCCCAACGCCGCTGGAACAGGTCGCAATAGATAGCCGCAAGCTCGGCACCGCTGAAGTCGCTGACCGGCCGCACCACGCCGCCCGCTTCCTCCAGCAGCCGCAGTTCACGGCGCTGGTTATAGCGAAACTTCTTCGACAAGTCTTCCGGCGCCCGGGCCATCGCCAGGGATTCGCTCTGGGGCTTGAGGGTGCTGACACGCCCCTGATTGAGTTCAGACAGATAACGTGCGGCATGACGCACAGGCACCTGAGCATTTTCGGCCACGGGCAGGATCAACTCGGCGTTACCCAGATCGAAAAGGCCTTTCTTGCCGTGGCGCTTGAGTACGTCCTTGGACAGCGCCAGTGAGCGGCCCCAGGTCGCAATCGCCGCCTGCAACTCGCCATTGTGCTGCCAGGCCAGATAGCGCACGGGAATCCCGGCAAGGTCGGCCAGACGTTCCACCACCAGCGGATGGGTCGCCACGCTGCCGCCAAAGCGCTGCCAGGCTTGCGCATAGGTCGCTGCGTCGACCAGGTCCCAGCCACGCTCACGCAAGCCTTGAAGTCGATTGAACATCAAGACCCCACGAGCAGACGGCTGACTTGCGGCAAATGCCAGAACACATCACGCACCGCCTGATCGCTAAAACGCTCGCGCAGGCGCAGGTCCATGAGTTCGGCGCAGGCCCGCCGTTGAGCGTCATCCAGGCGCGACAGATGCACCAGGCCCTGGGCCAGACGTTCGTCATCACCTAACGGGAACAGCACGCCAACACCTTCGACCACTTCCCTGGCGCCGCCACAGGACGTAGCAATAACCGGCACACCGGCGGCCATGGCTTCGAGCAGGACCATGCCGAATGGCTCATGGTCAGAACTCAAGGCAAACACATCAAATGCCTTGAACAGGCGGCGAGCGTCCGGGATCTGGCCGGGAAACAGCACCTGAGCGCCGATACCCAACTCCAGTGCCAGTTGCTTGAGGCGTTCTTCGAGACGGCCCTTGCCGAGGATCACCAGCTGACTGTTGGCGGGCAAATCCGGCAATGCCCTGGCAAAACCACGCAGCAGCGTGGCCTGATCCTTGTCCGGGTGCAGCCGCCCGACATTGCCGACCACCCAGGCCGACGGCCCCAGACCCATTTCTTCCCGGGCCTGGGGAGCGGATAACTGACTGGCTTGCAGCGGCTCGATATCGATGCGGTTGTACAGGGTCTCGATGCGCTCCTGCGGCCATTTCGGCAGGCTTTTACGCATATCGTCGCGCACCGCATCGGACACGCCGAGCAGGCTCAGGCGCTGGCGAAACAGATGGGCAAACAGCTTGCGCGAACGGCGCTGATAATCGCCAAAGGCATGATGTACGCCAATCACCGGAAGCCGGGTGGCCAGCAGGGCGATATAAACCGGTTTGAAGCGGTGGGCGATGCAGAAACTGAAATTGCGTGAAGCGACGATCCGCCGCAGATCGCGGATCGCCCCCAGCTTCAGGCCGCGAATGGCCTGGGAGCTGTATTCCATGAACAGCACTTCATCCGAGGCGCAGGACGCCGCCACCCCGGAGTCGGCCGCCCCGGTCAGGAAGACCGTGGTAACCCGGTAACCCTTGCCCGCGAACAGGCTGGCGTATTGCCGGGCACAGTCGAGAAACGGCCCGTCATAGCCGTGGCAGAACTGCAGGACACGGCGTTCAGCCGACCGTGTCATAGAGTTCCACGCCGTCTTTGACCACCAGAATGTCTTCCATGATCAGGTACTCCAGATCCGAGCCGAAGAACATGTTCAGTGCATCGGTCGGCGAGCAGATCATCGGTTCACCACGGCGGTTCAGCGAGGTGTTCAACGACACACCGTTGCCGGTGAGGTTTTCCAGGGCCTTCATCATGTCGTAGTAGCGCGGGTTGTACTCGCGCTTGAGCACCTGGGCCCGTGAGGTCCCGTCCTCATGGACGACTTCCGGCACGCGGGTCTTCCACTCCTCAGCCACTTCGAAGGTGAAGGTCATGAAGGGGGCCGGATGGTCGATCTTGATCATCTGCGGCGCCACGGTGTCGAGCATCGACGGGCAGAAAGGCCTCCAGCGCTCGCGGAACTTGATCTGATGGTTGATGCGATCAGCCACGCCAGCGACGCTCGGGCAACCGATGATCGAGCGACCGCCCAGGGCACGCGGACCGAACTCCATGCGACCCTGGAACCAGGCCACCGGATTGCCCTCGACCATGATTTTGGCGATACGCTCGGGGGTGTTCGCGATCTGGCGCCATACCGGCTTGCTCGGGTGACGGGCGCAGGCGGCGATCACGTCCTCATTGCTGTAGGCCGGGCCAAGGTAGACGTGTTCCATCTTCTCAACCGGCACGCCACGGGCGTGGGACACATAAGCCGCCGCACCCACCGCAGTACCGGCGTCGCCGGAAGCAGGCTGCACGAACAACTCCTTGACCTCGGGGCGGGCAATGATGCGCTGGTTGAGCTTGACGTTCAGCGCACAGCCGCCGGCGAAGGCGATCTTGCCGGTTTCCTTGAGGATATCCCCCAGGTAATGGTCCATCATCTGCAGCGCCAGTTTCTCGAACAGCGCCTGCATGCTGGCGGCGTAGTGGATGTAGGGCTCGTCAGCGATATCACCTTCGCGTTTCGGTCCCAGCCACTCGATCAGTTTTGGCGAGAAGTAGAAGCCCTTGCCCTTCTCCTTGTAACGACGCAGGCCGATGACGTTGGCCAGTTCGGTATTGATCACCAGTTCGCCGTTCTCGAAGGTCGCCAGACGCGAGAAATCGTATTTGCTGGCATCGCCGTACGGCGCCATGCCCATGACCTTGAACTCGCCGTCGAGCATTTCGAAGCCGAGGAATTCGGTGATCGCGCCATACAGGCCGCCCAGGGAGTCCGGGTCGAAGAACTCCTTGATCTTGTGAATGCGACCGTTCTCGCCATAACCGAAGAAGGTGGTGGCGTACTCACCCTTGCCGTCGATGCCCATGATCGCGGTTTTCTCTTTGAAACCGGAGCAGTGGTAGGCGCTGGAAGCATGGGCCAGGTGGTGCTCGACCGGCTCGATCTTGATCTTTTTCGGGTCGAAGCCCAATTGCTCGAGGCACCAGACAATCTTGTTGCGATAGCGCTTGTAGCGACGATTGCCCATCAGCAATGCATCTAGGGCGCGATCCGGTGCGTACCAGTAGCGCTTGGCATAGTGCCAGCGGGCTTTACCGAACAGGCTGATCGGCGCAAAGGGAATAGCCACGACATCGACATCGGAAGGCTTGATACCCGCCTGTTCCAGACAGAACTTCGCCGATTCGTAGGGCATGCGGTTCTTCGCGTGCTTGTCGCGTACAAACCGCTCTTCTTCTGCGGCCGCAATCAGCTTGCCGTCGATGTACAGGGCTGCGGAAGGATCATGGCTAAGGGCGCCGGACAGGCCAAGGATCGTCAATGCCACTGGGTCTAGCCTCTTGAGTCTGCTTGCAGGCGGCAGGCGCCTGGGAAATATGCGCTCCCGCACAGGGGGGCGGTGAGCAGCTAAAGCGCGGGATTATAGCCTAATGACAAGGGATGTGGTCGGGGGCGCGCAAATCCCGCTAGCCCAGCCTTTATATCCCTGATAGCGCAGTATCGAACAGCAAACCCATGCCCCGCGGGTGCCGCTGCTCCCGTCGGACCGATGTTTGCCGCGCGACAGCGTCGCGTCGAAGATGCGGGGGGATCTCCTACACGCTTCGGTATTTTTACCACGCGACAAAACGGCAAATGGACGCCGCCAAATCCCCTTTCGTTTAACTATCTATTCCCAACGCCTGCCCGACTCCTGATTCATTGCCCCTCATGAATCCAGGGGCCGTGGCGCCCCTGCCGCCATACCTTTTTGACAAGCAGGATCCCATGTCAACCTATACCCCCATCTCCACTGGCAGCGGCACTGCCCTGGCTGTCGCCTCTGCCGCACTGGCACGTCTTGACCAGTTGAGCATCAACTTCGACGAACAACTCAAGTCATTGCCTCAGGTCGGCACGGAGCTACTGGATGCGGTCGCACACAGCGACAGGGTCGCTCTCGAACCCTGTCTCGACGCTTTGCTGCAACAACTGGATGATTTCTGGAAGGCACGCCAGGACGCCATGGCAATCAGCCTGGAACAGGCCCTGCGCGACGAAATGACGCTCAAGGTCCACGAAGGTGATCTCGACCCCCGCTACATCGCCTGCCTGCCCGCGACCTCCGAACCGCAGCCCGAGGGCCCGGTGTCGGTGTTCGCCCTGTATGTGCAACTCAACGAAGACCGCGACGCCGAGATCAGCGGGGCGCTGGTCATGTGCCATGGCCTGGGACCTGCCCTGCTATGGCTGCCCGGCATCGGTCAGTTGGGTTTCACCAGTCGTAGCGCCATGAGCGAGGCCATCGCCTCCTGGCTCAATGACAGCAACCTGCGCGGCACCCTGCTGAGGAATGCCGAACACCGTCATCAAGACCTGTTCAGCATCATTAACGACGATCCAGAGCTGTTCCTGCCTGCCTTCCAGGCCACCGACGTGCAGTTGCAGGCGGTCACCGGCAACCCGTTCTACTACAGCCTGGGTCGTCAGCGGCATAAACAGAGTGAGGACCTCCGCTACGCCTGCGTAACAGGCAAGCACGAGACCCGGATCAACCAGGCCATTGCCATGCCCGGCCTGTTCGGTCCCATCGCCGTGCTGGAGTTGCGCGAACTGGCCTACATCGAAGCCAGCCAGCGCAAGCAACTACCGCACTGGTTCCGCCATGCCAATAGCGTCGACCAGCAGACCTGCCAAAAGCGTCTGCAAGACTACGATCAGGCCCGCAACATGTTACTCAGCGCCATGGACGGCGCGGACTCGCCACAGCAATTCGCCGATATCCGTCTGCGCACAAGCCTGGCCACTGACCTGGGGTACGACCTGAACCCCCAGGACATCATGATCAGCACCCAACGCGCCCTGCCCTTGACCGGCGAAAGCTATACCGTCAGTCATTCGTTGCTGCAACTGGCGCTATACGGCCTGCACCCACAGGATCGCAGCGACGGTTCGGCATTCCTGACCCAGACCCGCATCAGCCTGGACGACGCCGCCGTCGCCACGGATTACCCGCTGCTGACCCCGGCCTACATCGCTCGCCTGATCGACGAACTGAATCTGCGCGTCACCTTCGGCGAGTTCCAGCGTCGCATTTACGGCCTGAAGCACAAGCAGCAGCTGATTCGTGAGCTGCTGCGCAAGCAACTGGGCGCTCGGGCCTTCACCGCCTGGATGCAAGGCCATATCCCGCAAGAGGATCTGGACATGGTCGAGCGCATTTGCGGTCAGAAAGAAGATCCAGCCGTGAAGCTGCACCTGATCAGGCTCAACGGCGAGGACATCCCGAGCAAGCTGTTGGTATTGAGCAGGAACGATGCCGAGGGTCGTCCCGAGCGCCTGCTGCTGTTTGCCGCCGACGCGCCGAGGGCGCAGCTGTTCAAGGGGTTTGCCAACGAAACACAACTGCTGCATGAGCTGGTGAGCTGGAGCACTTCGCAGCAGATGAGTGATTACCTGACCCAGCAAATAGAGGCAACCAGACAGACGCGACTGCAAACGCAGCTCGCGCAATTGCGGGTGAAACCCTACCCGCCGGAAAACTTCATGCAACTGCTGACGACGGGAGACTACAGCCAAGGCTTGAGCAAGCTGGTCCTGGAGCAACTGCGCGTCGCCATGGCCGAACAGGCCCGACACACGCCTGAATGGCTCATCCAGGCCAGCGCCGAGCAGCGTCAGGAACTGTTCGCCCTTGAACAGGCTGCCAAGGGCGCCGAAGAGAACTACAACGGCAAATCCCATACTCAGGTGCAAGCGTTCGAAACCTATGTGCATCAACGCGCCAGCCAGAAGATAAACCAACTGCTGAACCTCGCCGACGGTCAGGTTGACCCGGACCAGATCATCATCACCTCCGAGCGCGAAACCCTCAGCTACACCGGGATGCTGCGCAACGGCTATGACGACAGCCTCGGCCTGCTAAGCGCCAGCGCCGATACCGTGGCCACTTTCAGCGGCCCGGACGGCGTGGATCTGAGCCCGCTGACGCCAGAAAAAGTGGCAAGGTCGGTTCATGGCAAATGGCTTGCTGACGACTACATCGCGCAGATCCGCACCACATTGCTGAATGCCCAATCCACCGGCTATGACTATCGCCGCCAGACCAGCCTGCTGATCAACCAGTTGCACATGCAGGCAGCCGCTCTGCGCAGCCTGCTCAAGGGCCATATCAGCGCACCACAATATCAGTGGCTGCGGGCATCGCTGGACAAACTGCACCTCAACGACCGGCAAACCCGCAAAGACTTCCCGCTGTTTCCCCTGCAATTGCACATCGACAAACCCTTTATAGGCTCGGGGCTCGAAGGTGTCGACCAACTGGTAATTCCCGCACCGGTGCTGATTCACATCGAGACCGTGCAAGGCTGTTTCATCGTCTTGCCGACGCAGGTCCGTCAGGCCGCCCTGCTGTACACGCCCCAGGCGCCGGATGGTGTCGAGTTCCGCCTGTTTGCCGACTTCATTACGTCGTTGCAAAAGGCTGGCATGGTCGACTACTACAAGGATCGTTGCCGACTGGCAGCACGCAAGACCCTGTCGTTCTTCCTCAACGACATGAAGAAGGGCGGCCCCAACAAGCCTCCGTTCATCCCTCGGGAGTGGTGCGACGACCTTGAGGAGATCTGCTACAACCGCCCCCTGGAGCGCAAAATCCGCGACGTGGAGGACACCACCACCGGCCGTCACGACATGCTGGCCGGGCTGATCTGGACCAGCATCGAGCTGATTGCCAGTGCCGTGACCCTGCCCTTCCCCCCCGCCAGCTTCGCAGTAGGCGCCATGCTGGCGTTCCACGATAGCGTGCGCGCAGTGATCGCTCTGACCAACAGCAACAGCGAGGCGGCCAGTGCGTACGTTTTGACTTCGCTGCTCAACACCTTCGGCGCCGCCGGCGACTTGCACGCAGGCTTCAAAGGCTTCGGCGGTCTGCTGCACAAATTCAAGCCCAACCACAATCGTGTCAAAACACTGCAACCAATCAAGCGAGCGGCGCATGTCGGCAGGCAGATAGACCTGTACCCGGTGATCCTGGCAGAAGAACGCTTCTGGCTGGGCAAACCCGTCGCCGAAGGTTACGCACCGTTGTTCCGAACGCTGTTCGATGGCTCACAGGAGCTGCGCGCCACAGGCCAGTTTGCCCGTCGCGACGCCAGTGGTGTCTGGCGCCCGCTGGGCCAGGACGCCTCCCCGTCCGCACCGACGCCGCTCAAGGCCTCTCTGAATGACGCCCGGCCTGCCCAAGCCCCTCACGCCAAAGGCGTGCGCATCGTCGACAACAAGCCCTGCATCGAGCTGAACGGGCAAATCTATGAGGTGCAATACGACGCCGGACGGCAGACCTGGAACATCATCGACCCGACCAACCCGTACGCCTTTTTCGGCAAGAAGCCGGTGCATCTGGACGCGTCAGGCAAGTGGCAACTCAGCGCGTCCTTGCGCCTGCGTGGCGGCATGGACAGGTACGGCCAGCTGCCGCTTGAGCGGATCCCGTTGCAGGAAACCGCCATCCCTCGCCTGGACGACTACCAGCTCCCGGAAAACATGCACATCCACGCCCACAACATCGTCGGCAACAAGACCCACGTCGATCCGATCATCAGTGACTACTTCGCCGTTATCTTCGCCGATACCCGCAGGCAGTACGCCGTCATGCGCGAAAAACTCTACAGCGATGCCAAGGCCTGGTTTGCCACCCCTGCAATACCCCCACGACCGGCCCTGCCGGACCTGGGAACGACGGCCGACTTTGAAGGGCTCATTCAGGCGTGCTTCAAGCAAAGCAATGGCCTGGTGATCAGCGAAGCACCCAAGTCGATCGCCAGCAAACGCCTGCTGATGGAGAACATGGCGGCACTGGCACAACAGGACGTGAAAGTGCTGTATATCGAGCACCTGTTCACCGATCAGCACATGAAGAAGCTGGCCAAATACCGCAAGCTCGCCAGCAGCAGCCGTGCTGGCTCCCATGAGATCAAGGAGCATTTCGCCTGGCTGAACGATGGCGCGCTGGACAACACCTCCCGCGATTTCGACTACTACCATCTGGTCAAGTCAGCGCATCGGCATGACATCGAAGTGCGCCCGTTCAGCTCCAACGTCAGCTATCCCCACACCCATCATCCGCTGCCGAGCGCCGCAGGCGACGATACAGCTGCACAAAAAATGAGCAATTACTTCGGCCACCAGCTGATCTCCGCAGATATCCAGGAGCATCCGCAACGCCGCTGGGTCGCCTTGCTCGATCAGAAACTGGCCAATACCTATAACGGCGTGCCTGGCATCAGCGAACTGGAAGGCGCCATCAGTGTGCGTGTGCACGGTGAAACCGGCTCGGGCAGCCTGCTTATTCGCCCTGATATCGAAGGGGCGCAAGTGGGCAATGCGACCATCAGGAGCGATTTCAGCGTGGAGATGACCGCTGCGGCTGGCAAGGCAAGCCCCTTGGCAACCTTTGAGATGCCTGCCCCCGGCAACAAACTCGATGACGCTCTGCAGCAGTACCTGACGAAAGATGGCGCCCTCGACATCGGCAATCCTTATGCCGGTGAACATGGCTTCATCTGGACGCAGGGCAATGGCTGGCAGCGTGTCGACCCGCAGCACTGGTCAACCGACCGTACGCCGACGGCGATCCAGCTGTCGCTGATGGATGGTGACTACGAAATACCGGCTATCCATGGCGATGACCTGCACGACCTGGCGATTTTCCAGAAGCGCGGCCTGGATCAGAACTACCGGCATTCAGAAAATCAACAAGAGGTGGTTCAGGATTTGTTCTTCGCCAGACGTACGGCGCTACAGAAAGACGCACAACAAATCGTCATTCGCGAACTGCCGCCGCGCCCGCCCCTGCCCGAGGTGCAGCCTGACATCGCCCCGGCAGATTTCCTCGCCGGGCTGTACCAACACACGGATGGCGTGGTCATAGGTGAATACCATAGCTCTATCGCCAGCAAAAAACTGCTGATCGACAATTTGCCCGTGCTGTCCCGACAAAACGTCAAGACCTTGTATATGGAGCACTTGCTGGGCGATCTGCATCAGGCTGATCTGGATCGTTTCGCCGATAGCGGCCAGATGAGCAAGCGGCTGCTGCATGACCTCAAACGCCTCGACCATGGCCACCAAACCGATCAGGCCGGGGTCTATACCTTCGAGAAACTGGTGATCAAGGCTCGGGAAAACGGCATGGAAATATGCACCATCGATTGCGCGGCCAGCTACTACCTCAAGGGCCTGCGCGATCCGGCACCCACCTCGCGGCAACAGATACTCAGCTACTTCGCTGACCGCAAGATCACCAGACATCAGCAGGTCATGGGCCCGCACAAATGGATTGCCCTGGTTGGCAACAGCCATACCAACACCTACAAAAAGCTCGTGCCGGGCATTGCCGAATTGCAGGGCGGTATCGGTGTGCGCGTGATCGACGTAAAGCCCGGGGCTGGCAATACGGTGATGGCAGATACAGGTGAACTGCTCAGGGATCGGCTTAGTCCGGAGCAGCACTTCGTCAAGGCTGATTTCCGGATCACTCTGGAAACCGTACAAGCGACAAATGCAAAGGTAAGCCCGATCGAGGAACGACTGACCCGCCCCGGCATGTTCCTGATCGAACCAGGCACAGACGGGCGGCCCAGCGTTGTGCATCGTTCTCGAGACCTGGCGATTTACCGCACGCCAATACAGACCGATGCCCAGGGCCGGGTTTATCTTGAAAGAAGCCGGTGGGAGACCATCAGCGGCCGGACATTCGCCGACCTTGAGGCTCTGATCACGGGCCTCAAGCGAGCGGGATTAAACCTCGCTCGTTGAGGCCGCCCCACTCAAGCCACAGGCACCTTCGGCAGGCGCTGCTCCAGCAATTGGTGCAGCGCGCTGTCGACCGGCCAGTTGCGCATGAAGCGCGCCCGGTCCTTGGCGAAGGCTGAGGCAAAAGCGCTCTGGGAGCGGTGCTGGCACATGGCATCGAGGTCGATCATGGCCCAGCGTCCTTCATGCCAGAACAGGTTATGGCCCTTGAAATCGCCATGGCTGATGCGCTCGCGCAGCAATTGCGCGAACAGTGTATCCAGTGCCTGCAATTCATCTTCCGGCACCGCGCCCGATTCAACATAAGGGGCGAAGCGTTCGATGATGTCCGGCCCCGGCAAAAACTCAGTAATCAGATACGCCTTGCGCCGCAGGCCCATGAAGCGCTGCTCCTGCAATGCCAGCGGCTTGGGCGTGGCGATACCGAGGAACGCCAGACGATTGCCCTCACGCCAGGAATGCCAGGCCCGGCTCGGGC
Organism: Pseudomonas sp. Pseusp88; assembly: GCF_047303955.1. Taxonomy (NCBI): domain Bacteria; kingdom Pseudomonadati; phylum Pseudomonadota; class Gammaproteobacteria; order Pseudomonadales; family Pseudomonadaceae; genus Pseudomonas; species Pseudomonas sp. Pseusp88. The sequence continues at coordinate 25,926 of NZ_JBGLYM010000019.1, forward strand.
GCCAGAAGCGCTTGAGCCAGTGGCTGAAGTTCTTGATGTTGTAGCGCTTGATCACCAGTGCCCGACCCACCACTTCGACCCTCGCGACACTCGCGGCGCCGCCGGTCTTGTACAGGTGTCCCTGATCAAGCAGCGCATCAGACTGGGCCAACACCGGCAGCATCGCCGCTTCTTCTTCGCGACGAATCGCCCGCAGTTCGAATGCAGTGTCCTTGACGCTGAACAGGCTGCAGTCCCGGGTACTCTTGTCGAGAAAGTCTTTCAGACGCCAGTCACGCACCTTATCGATCTGCTTTTGCAGGGCTTCCAGCGGCAGGGCGTGCTCGCCGTTGCTGAGCAGGTAATACACCAGCAGTTCTTCAGTAAATGGTTCCAGCGAACGCGGCAACTGGGCAAAGAAAACGCCGAGATTTTCCAGGACCTTCTGCCGCGACAAGGGTTGCCCAGCCTGCTCGGCCATGACCCCGCCGCCATCGATCAGATACAGTTGGCCGTTGGCGCGCATCAGGTTGTCCAGATGCAGATCGGCCTGCCACAAGCCCTTGGCATGCAACTGGCCGATCGCCGCCAGTGCCTCGCTGAGCACCGCGCTTTGCTCGTCAGCCAGGGCTGGCAGGTCTTCGACAGCAGCCCAGGCATCGCCCAGGCCCTGGGCATTTTCCAGCAGCTCGAATAACAGCCAGCCGCCTTCGCCTTCGCGCAAACCGTCAGCCAGCAGCAAGGGCGTGGTCATGCCTTGTTCGGCCAATAGCCGGGCGCCGTCACGCTCACGCTGAAAATGCCGCGCCGCCTTGCTGCCGACCAGTAACTTGGCCAGCACCGGCCGTCCGCGCCAGACCCCTGCGCCGACGTAACGCTGGCCCGGCAACACCCGCAGCAAGGTCAACAACTGCAGCTCGGCAGGCCCGGCGGCATCGGCCAGGGCCAGACTGATCGGCAATGCCGGGGCACGCCCGGCCGACTTGAGTTCAGACAAACGCATCAGCGGGGATTCTCGTCAAAAAACACATAATCAATGAGCTCTGCATTCCCTGTGGGACCGGCTTCAGCCGGGAAGGCGCCTTCCCGGCTGAAGCCGGTCCCACAGAGTTTGTTGCGCGATAGTGTCAGGCACTGTGCTGCTCACGGCGCTTGTGGCTGCCGCGCTGGCCCAGGCGCTGGAACCAGGTATCGGCCTCGGCACTGTTGCTGTCGCCATGCAGATACACCGCAAGCAACTCGCGAATATCCGCCTCCTGCCACATCGGCGCACGCCGCAGCAGCGGTTCGAGATCCTTGATACGGTCGCGCTGGCCGAACAGGATCGGCCGGGTCTTTTCCAGGTCGATCAATTGCGCGCGATAAGCGTTACCCACCGCCTGCAGGAAGATGTGCTTGGGATAGAAGCAGCCATGGATCTGCCCGGCGCCGTGCAGCGTGCGCGCCAGTTGCCCGCAGGCTTGCAGGATCGCCCGGCGGGCAGGCGGCGAGTGCTCGGCCCAGCCCTGCAACAGCGTATCGAGATCGGTCCAGCCGTCCAGAGCGCGGGTCATCAGGATCGCCCGACGCTCTCCCTTGATCTTCTGCTCGCCAAAGAACACCGCCTGCAGCGCAGGGATGCCGAGCTTCTGATAGCGGCTGATATTGCGGAATTCCCGGGAAAACGACGGCTCACCAAACGGATGATGCAAGGTATGGGTCAGGTAGTTGCTCTGGCGCTTGAGGTAAAAACCGCTGCCCTCCAGTTCCAGACGAAACACACTGCTCCAGCCACCGCGCCCGGTGTTGGGCTCGTCAACCGCGTCGAGCTGAACATCCCACAGCGACTGGAAATCGGCCAGACCGTGGCGGGCCAGCAAGGGCTGGTCAGTGCCTGCAATGAAGTGGCTCATTTGGCCCTCGTCTCAAACAACACAAAATTATCGAGTTCCTGTGGGACCGGCTTTAGCCGGGAAAGCTCACTCCAGGCCAACGCCTTCTTTGCGGCTGAAGCCGGTCCCACATAAGCCGATCCCATTGCCCGGTAAAAAAGGCCAACCCATACCCTCACAACGCATCCCCATAGCGCAGCTTGCGCTGATACAGCTTCTCGGCCTTGACCTCCAGCCATTTCAGCAGCTTCGCCTCTTCGGCCAGGATCTGGCGCAGCGGCTGCTGGAAGTAGCCCTTGAGAAAGCGCAGCTTGTCGCGCCTGGTCAGGCCAATGTCCAACGCCGAGAAGTACAGCGCAGCCAGGTCCTTGTTGCGCCAGCGCGGGGTGATCACCCGGCGGGTCTGTGCGCGGTGCAGGTCGATCACCGAGAGTTTGAAGTCTTCAGGCGTCACCGGCTTGTCTGTATGGAGCAAAAAGTGGCAGATATAACAGTCGCGGTGATTGACTCCTGCGCGATGCATCATGCCGACCAGTCGCGCCACTTCGGCAATGTATGCCCATTTCATGCGCGGTTCGGGCGGCTGGTTGCGCCAGTTGATACTGACGTCTTCCAGGCTTTCGGTCGGGGCCAGTTCTTCGGTGACGATAAACGAATGCTGTTCGGCCGGATTGCTGCCGCGCTCGCCATAGGCCACGGCGGTCATGGTCGGCACACCGACTTCATGCAGGCGCTCCACGGCGTCCCATTCCTTGCCCGCGCCCAATACCGGCAGCTTGGCGGTGATCAGGTTCTTGGCGATTTCGCCCCAACCGATGCCGCGATGGATCTTGACGAAATAGCCGCGCCCGTCGACCTCGGTACGCAAGGTGCGCCGACCATCGAGTTCGCGATAGACCTTGCCGTCCAGAGCCTCGACGGCTTCGAACGCATCACGCTCGCGCCACAGGCTCTTGAACGGTTCCGCAAGGATCAGTTTCATCCGTAGTGCTCCGCCAGAATCACATCCGCAGCGTGCTGCGGCATGCTGTAAAGGTCTGCCGTCTCGGCATAGGCCAGACCGTTGCGCCCCCAGTTACCGCGCGCGGCGTTGTCCTGGAGCATACGGCTCAAGTAGTCATTGAGCTGGTGTTGCTCGAACGGCTCATCCAGCACCAGGCCACTGTTGGCCTCGGCAATGTAGTGGGCATAACCACACACCGCGCTGACCAGCACCGGTAGCCCGGCCACCAAAGCCTCCAGCAGAACAGTACCGGTGTTTTCGTTATAGGCCGGATGGATCAGCACGTCGGCACCCAAGAGGAAGCGCGGGATATCGCTGCGCCCCTTCATGAAAGTCACGTGGTCGCCCAGACCCAATGCGGCACTTTGCAACTGGAATACCTTGGGGTCGTCCTGGCCGATTACAAACAGCCGCGTGCGTTTTTTCAGCTCCGCAGGCAAGGCCGCCAGGGCCTTGAGGCTGCGGTCCACGCCCTTGGTCTTGAAGCCCGAGCCGATCTGCACCAGTAGCAGGTCATCGTCGGCCAGACCGAACTCCTTGCGGAATTCGGCGCGGATCTGCGGCGCGTCGCTCGGCGCGCGGCGGTCCTGGGCGATGCCCGGCGGCAGCAGATGGAAGCGCTGCAGCGGCGTCGCGTAGTGCTTGATGAACAGCGGCTGCTGCACTTCGGAGATCATCAGCACCTGGGTTTTCTCGTCCTTGCCGAACACTGAACGTTCGTATTCGGCGAAGTGGCGATAGCGGCCCCAGTGGCGATACAGCGAGTGGCGCAGGTTCTGCGCCTTATCTTCGAAACAGCCATCGGCGGCGTAGTACACGTCCAGACCCGGCATCTTGTTGAAGCCGACCAACCGGTCCACCGGACGCTTGGCCAGGTCGGCGTTCATCCAGTCGGTAAGCTTTTCATTGCGTCGATGGTTGAACAATGCCTTGACCGGCGCCACCAGCACCTCGAAACCGGGCGGCACATCGCCTTCCCAGATCAGCGTGTAGACACGGATCTGATGCCCGCGCTGCTGGCATTCCAGGGCAATGCGCATGAAGTCGCGTTGCAGGCCGCCGAAGGGAAAATACTTGTACAGCACAAAAGCCAGTTGCATCAGCCTGCTTCCTTTGCCAGCAACAGCGCGCCCAGTTGGCTCGCTACCCGCTCGGGATTCAAACGAGTGAAGCACACTGGCCACTCGCGTTTTAGGTCCAGCCGCGCCTGATCATCGGGCGTCGGTTGATAGGTGCATTTCTTTTGCAGGCAGGGCGCGCACGCCGGGTAGTCGCCGGCCAGATGCACCTGGGACTTGCCGTAGGCGCCACTCAGGCCTGGATTGGTCGGGCCGTACAGCGACAGGGTCGGTACGTCGAACGCAGCGGCCAAATGGCCGAGACCGGTGTCCACCGCCACGCAGGCCCGGGCCTGGGCCAACACTTTGGCGACCCCCGCCAGATTCAGCTTCGGCAGCACCTGCGCCTGCTCCAGCCCCTGGGCAATCCGCTCGGCGCGCTCGCGCTCAGCGGCATTGCCCCACGGCAGGCGCACCTGCAGCCCCTGGGCGATCAGGCGTTCGGCCAATTGCCGCCAGTACAGCTCAGGCCAGTGCTTGGTGGCCCAGGTGGTGCCGTGCAGGAACAATACGAAAGGTGCGCCATCGGCAGCTTCGACCAGGCGGCTGCGCTGCAAACCGTAATCACCGGTGGCCGCAGGCACTTCATAGCCCAACGCCTGGGCGAACAGTTGGCGCACCCGCTCCACCGCATGCTGGCCACGCGGCACCGCATAACCTTGCTTATAAAAGCGGCTGGCCATGGGCTCCCGGGCCGAATCACGATCCAGGCCCACCACTGGCGCGCGGGTATAACGGGTCAGCCAGGCACTTTTCAGCAGGCCCTGGGCGTCGATCACCAAATCATAAGGGGTATCACGCAAACGTTGCTTGAAGCGTTTCCACTCACCGCTGCGCCAGGTCTGCCACAGGTTTTTGCGCCAGCGGCGAATCGCCACCGGAATGATCGTGTTGACCGCCGGATGCCAGCCGGGGATTTCGGCAAAGCCTTCTTCCACCACCCAGTCAAACTCAATGCCCGGCACGGCGCGTGCGGCATCGGTCAGGGCAGGCAAGGTGTGGATCACATCGCCCAGTGACGACGTTTTGATCAGCAGGACCCGCAAAGTCAGATGACCTCCAGCGGCTGGCCGCCTACGCGCTGCAGAGCTTCAAGCACCGGCGCAGGCTCCAATTGGCGCATGCAGTTGTAGTGGCCGAAGCGGCAGGTGCGCTCGAAACAAGGGCTGCATTCCAGCCCCAGGCGCACGATTTCCACCTGATCGGCCAGAGGCGGTGTGAAGCCCGGCGACGTCGAGCCGTAGACCGCCACCAGCGGTCGGTTCAGTGCCGCTGCAACATGCATCAACCCGGAATCGTTGGAAACCACGGCATCTGCGCACGACAACAAGTCGATGGCTTCGGCCAGGGAGGTATCGCCACTGAGGTTGCTCGCCTCTTCGCGCAGGCCGGGAATCAGCCGCTCGCGGATGCTCTCACCCACAGGGAAGTCTTTTTTCGAGCCGAACAGCCAGACCTGCCAGCCCTCGCGAATACGCATTTCAGCGACCTCGGCGTAGTGCTCGGCAGGCCAGCGCTTGGATTCGCCGAACTCGGCACCGGGGCATAGCGCCAGTACCGGACGATCCAGGCTCAGGCCGAACTTGGCCAGCGCAGCATCGCGGCTCAAAGGGTCGATACGCAGGCTTGGACGAGGGTAAGGCGTGGGCAAATCAGCGCCGCGCTCATAGGCCAGGGCCATGAAGCGCTCGATCATCAGCGGATAGCGGGCTTTGTCCAGGGTGCGCACATCGTTGAGCAGGCCATAGCGAAACTCGCCACGCCAGCCGGTGCGCTTGGGGATACCGGCGAAGAACGGTACCAGTGCCGACTTCAGCGAATTGGGCAGCAGAATGGCTTGGTCATACTGGCCTTTTAGCGAGCGGCCGATACGGCGGCGAGTGGCCAGTTCCAGTGCGCCATGGCCGAGCGGGAAGCTCAAGGCGGCGCGCACTTCGGGCATGCGCTCAAGGATAGGTCGGCTCCATTCCGGCGCCAGCACATCGATTTCGCACTCGGGATGACGCTGTTTCAGGCACTGGAACAAGGTTTGTGCCATCACCATGTCACCGACCCAGCTGGGTCCAATGATCAAAATTCTCATGCTTTATCCAAAAACGACCAGAAACGATCAGGGAGGCTGATGCCTCCCTGTCATAGCTTTCAAATCGGTGGGCGGGGGGATCAACCCAATCCATGTGGGAGCGGATTTATCCGCGAAGAGGCCGGTAGAACCGACGTATCTCTAGAGCTTGGGATATCCATTCGCGAATGAATTCGCTCCCACAGAATTCGCTCCCACAAACTCAGCCAGACATTTGCGCCTCAACTCAACCCCATCACCGCCCAGATCCGCATTACTTCACGCCGCTCAATCTCGAACTGGTCACCGCGCACGGTCCCGGCCTCTTTCTGCAGGGCCTGGCGGTGGGCGGCGGAGCGGTAGGCTTTATAGGCCTCACGCAGCAGGCTGGCATCGGCTTCGGTCATCAGGCCGAGCTGCTCCAGTGTCTCCAGAATGCGAATGTTATCGGTGTAACGCAGCAGTGCCGGGTGTTCCCTGGACCACGCCAGGGCCGCGTATTGCACCATAAATTCGATATCGACGATACCACCGGCATCCTGCTTGAGATCAAAGGCCGAAGTGGCCAGGAAGGCGTTGGCCCCGGTTCCGGCCGTTGTGCCCTTGGTGCCGAGGTTGTCGCGCATCTTGGCACGCATCTCGCTGACTTCCTGGCGCAACTTGGGCAGATCCCGTTCGCGCCCCAGAATCTGCGCACGAATCCCTTCAAAGGCGACCCGAACATCCGGGCTGCCGACCAGTACCCGCGCCCGTACCAGCGCCTGGTGCTCCCAGGTCCAGGCTTCGTTTTCCTGATAGCGGGAAAATGCGCCCAAGGAACTTACCAACAAGCCCGATGCGCCGGACGGACGCAGGCGCATATCGACGTCATACAGTTGCCCGGAGTTGGTCTGGGTGGTGAGCATATGAATGATGCGCTGGCCCAGACGGGTAAAGAACTGCGCGCCATCGATGGGCTTGGCGCCATCGGTCTCGGCCTGGGCATCGCCGTCGTGGATGAAGACCAGATCCAGGTCCGAGCCATGCCCCAGTTCGATGCCGCCCAGCTTGCCGTAACCAACAATCACGAAACTGGGGTCGCACAGGCTGCCATCAGGCCGCGCCGGGGTGCCGTGACGAGCGACCGAGTGATTCCAGGCCAGGGCCAGCACCTGCTCCAGAATCGCCTCGGCCAGCCAGCTCAGGTAATCGCTGACCTTCATTAAAGGCAGGCTGCCGGTGATTTCCGATGCGGCGACGCGCAGGCCGTGGGCCAGCTTGAAGTGGCGCAGGGCTTCCATCTGCTGCTCAAGGTCGTCTTCCGGGATACGGGTCAGGCGCTCTCGCAACTCGGCCGCCAGCTCCAGCGCCTGGGGCGGGCTGAACAGACGGCTTTCATTGAGCAGCTCGTCGAGCAGCAGCGGGAAACGGGCGATTTGCTCGGCAATCCAGGGGCTCGCAGCGCACAACGTCAGCAGGCGGCGCAGGGCGTTGGGGTTTTCCGTGAGCAGCACCAGATAAGCCGAACGCCGGGCCACCGCCTCGACCAGCGGCAGCACCCGCTCCAGAACAAGGTCGGGATTATCGTGTTCCACTGCCTGGGCCAGCAGGCGCGGAATAAAGGCATCCAGCCGCTCCCGACCCAAACGCTGCATGGCGCGCAATTGCGGGCTGTGGCGCAGATCGGTCAGGCGTTTGAGGGCCTTGGCGGCGTCGGCAAAACCACCTTCGCTCAACTGACGGCAGGCACTCTCTTCATCCTGCGATTCTTCCCACAGCGGCAGCCACTCACCGCCAATGATTTCGGCCTCATCGTCCGGCGCGTCCTCGCCATCCGGGTCGGCGATCACTTGCCGGAAGTGCCAGTCGACCCGACCACGCCAGTACATAAGCTTTTCGTGGAAGGCGGTCCAATTGGGGAAACCCAAGATAAAGGCAATGCGCGCCTGATCCCGGTCGCCCTCGGGCAGCATCTGGGTCTGGCGATCGGCAATCGCCTGAATGGCGTGCTCGGTGTAGCGCAGAAATTCGTAGCCTTCACGCAGTTCATCAGTGACCGCGCCGGGCAGGTAGCCCTGGCCTTCGAGGGTCTTGAGCACCTTGAGCAACGGTCGTTGTTGCAGGCTAAGGTCGCGGCCACCGTGAATCAGCTGGAAGGCCTGGGCGATAAACTCGACTTCGCGGATGCCGCCGGACCCCAGCTTGATATTGTCGGCCATGCCCTTGCGCCGCACTTCCTGCTGGATCAGCTGCTTCATGGTGCGCAGCGCTTCGATGGCAGAAAAATCCAGATAACGCCGGTAGACGAAGGGCCGCAGCATCTCCAGCAACTGCGCCCCGGCCACCTGATCGCCGCCGACCACCCGCGCCTTGATCATCGCGTAGCGCTCCCAATCGCGGCCCTGGTCCTGATAGTACTGTTCCAGAGCGTTGAAACTGAGCACCAGCGCCCCCGCCGAGCCATAAGGACGCAGGCGCATATCGACGCGGAACACGAAGCCATCGACCGTGACCGGGTCCAGGGCCTTGATCAGGCGCTGGCCCAGGCGGATGAAAAACTCCTGGTTATCCAGTGGCCGCTTCACCCCAACGGTCTCGCCGCCTTCGGGATAACCGAATATCAGGTCAATATCCGACGAAAGGTTCAGTTCCACCGCACCGAGCTTGCCCATGCCCAGAATGACCATTTGCTGCGCCAGCCCGCTGCGGCGCCCGGTAGGCACGCCGAACTGCTGGCAATGACGTTCGTACAACCACTGATAGGCCAGATCGATCGAAGCATCGGCCATGGCAGACAGCTCGCGGCAGGTCTGCACCAGGTCCACCTGGCGCGTCAGGTCGCGCCAGATAATCCTCACTTGCTGGCGCGTGCGCTGGCGACGTAGATTACGCCCCAGCTCATCTTCGGTGGTGGCGGCCGCAGTCGCCTCGGCAATCTGCGCACGCATCTCGCCATCGGCGAAAGAGCGCTCCAGCTCGCCGGATTCAGCCAGGTCAATGAGCATCCGCGGATCGCGAATGCACTGCTCGGCGACGAAGTCACTGGCCGCGCATACCCGTTCCCAGGCTGTGCGACGTGAAGCAGGCCAGGCATCGAAAAGCGCGAGGCTGTCATCTTCAAGCGCTACAAGAGCGGTACGTAGCGATTGTTGAACGCGGGATGCGATGGGCAGCAGGATGGCTGGAAGATCAGCCAGCGAAGGTAGGCTCATGGTCTATCCTTGATGGGCGTGCAAAAGGGCTGTCTGCTGCAATGGCAAGTTTCACGCTTCGTGACGGACTGTCGAACAAAAGTCAGAAATTGCTGAAAAACCGAATTTGGCAGCACCCAGTAATGATTTTTTATTAATTGCGAACCATTTCAACCAACGGTAACGTTTTTCTTCACAAGCGGACAGGAGCTTTTTCAGCGTTTCTCTGTAGTTTTACTACTGACCACAGTTTTCGAAAGGCTGAAATGGTCGACGATTTGTAGTAAAACTACACGACGCCGGTACAACCTCCGGTCATCCAAGAATTTATGTCGTCTGCCCACAAGGCCAGTCGCAAACTCAGGCAACCGATTCTGGAAGCCTTTCCGCCCTGGAGCAAGCCATGCAAGACCTCGATCCCGTCGAAACCCAGGAATGGCTGGACGCCCTGGAATCGGTTCTCGACAAAGAAGGCGAAGACCGTGCTCACTACCTGATGACCCGTATGGGTGAGCTCGCCACCAGAAGTGGCTCGCAACTCCCTTACGCCATCACCACGCCGTACCGCAATACGATTCCTGTCACCCACGAAGCACGCATGCCTGGCGACCTGTTCATGGAACGCCGCATTCGCTCGCTGGTGCGCTGGAACGCATTGGCCATGGTCGTCAAGACCAACCTGAACGACCCGGATCTGGGCGGCCACATCTCCAGCTTCGCCTCCAGCGCCACGCTGTATGACATCGGCTTCAACTACTTCTTCCAGGCCCCGACCGACGAACACGGCGGCGACCTGATCTACTTCCAGGGTCACGCATCGCCAGGCGTCTACGCCCGTGCGTTCATGGAAGGCCGCATCACCGAAGAGCAGATGAACAACTTCCGCCAGGAAGTCGACGGCAAGGGCCTGTCGTCTTATCCACACCCGTGGCTGATGAAAGACTTCTGGCAGTTCCCGACCGTTTCCATGGGTCTGGGCCCGATCCAGGCGATCTACCAGGCACGCTTCATGAAGTACCTGGAACATCGCGGCTACATCCCGGAAGGCAAGCAGAAAGTCTGGTGCTTCCTGGGTGACGGCGAAACCGACGAACCGGAATCCCTGGGCGCCATCGCCCTGGCCGGTCGTGAAAAACTCGACAACCTGATCTTCGTCGTCAACTGCAACCTGCAGCGCCTCGACGGCCCGGTTCGCGGCAACGGCAAGATCATCCAGGAACTCGAAGGCGTGTTCCGTGGCGCCCAGTGGAACGTCACCAAGGTGGTCTGGGGTCGTCATTGGGACTCCCTGCTGGCCAAGGACGTCGACGGCATCCTGCAACGTCGCATGGATGAAGTGGTCGACGGCGAGTACCAGAACTACAAAGCCAAAGACGGCGCGTTCGTACGTGAACACTTCTTCAACTCGCCTGAACTCAAGGCGATGGTTGCCGACCTGTCCGACGACGAGATCTGGAAGCTCAACCGCGGTGGCCACGACCCGTACAAGGTCTACGCCGCCTACCACCAGGCTGTTAACCACAAGGGCCAACCGACCGTTGTCCTGGCCAAGACCATCAAGGGTTATGGCACCGGCGCCGGTGAGGCGAAGAACACTGCGCACAACACCAAGAAAGTCGACGTCGACAGCCTGCGCAGCTTCCGTGACCGTTTCGACATTCCGGTGTCCGAAGCCGATCTGGAAAAACTGCCGTTCTTCAAACCCGAAGAAGGCAGCGCCGAAGCCCGCTACCTGAGCGAGCGTCGTGCCGCCCTGGGTGGCTTCGTGCCACAGCGTCGCGCGTCCAGCTTCAGCCTGCCGACCCCGCCACTGGACACCCTCAAGGCCATCCTTGACGGTACCGGCGACCGCGAAATTTCCACCACCATGGCCTTCGTGCGGATCCTCTCGCAACTGGTCAAGGACAAGGAAGTCGGTCAGCGCATCGTTCCGATCATCCCGGACGAAGCCCGGACCTTCGGTATGGAAGGCATGTTCCGCCAACTGGGCATCTACTCCTCCGTCGGCCAGCTCTACGAGCCAGTCGATAAAGAGCAAGTGATGTTCTACCGCGAGGACAAGAAGGGCCAGATCCTCGAAGAAGGCATCAACGAAGCGGGCGCCATGTCCTCCTTCATCGCTGCCGGTACTTCGTACAGCAGCCACAACCAGCCGATGATCCCGTTCTACATCTTCTATTCGATGTTCGGGTTCCAGCGCATTGGTGACCTGGCCTGGGCCGCCGGCGACAGCCGCACCCGTGGCTTCCTGGTCGGCGGTACTGCCGGTCGCACCACGCTCAACGGCGAAGGCCTGCAACACGAAGACGGTCACAGCCACCTGCTGGCCTCGACCATCCCGAACTGCCGCACCTACGATCCAACCTACGGCTATGAGCTGGCGGTGATCATCCAGGACGGCATGAAGAAGATGTTCGAAGAGCAACAGGACGTTTTCTACTACCTGACCGTGATGAACGAGTCCTACGTACAACCAGCCATGCCGGCCGGTGTCGAGGCCGCCATCGTCAAGGGCATGTACCTGCTCGAAGAAGACACCAAGGAAGCGGCGCACCACGTCCAGTTGCTGGGCTCGGGCACCATCCTGCGTGAAGTTCGCGAAGCGGCGAAGATCCTGCGTGAGCAATTCAATGTCGGCGCTGACGTCTGGAGCGTTACCAGCTTCAACGAACTGCGTCGCGACGGTCTGGCTGTAGAGCGCAATAACCGCCTGCACCCTGGCCAGAAGCCGGCGCTGAGCTACGTTGAAGAGTGCCTCAACGGCCGTAAAGGTCCGGTGATTGCATCGACCGACTACATGAAACTGTTCGCTGACCAGATCCGTCAGTGGGTTCCGACCAAGGAATACAAAGTCCTGGGCACTGACGGCTTCGGCCGCAGCGACAGCCGCAAGAAACTGCGTCACTTCTTCGAAGTGGACCGCAACTTCATCGTGCTGGCCGCCCTCGAAGCCTTGGCCGACCGTGGCGACATCGAACCTAAAGTGGTTGCGGAAGCCATTACCAAGTTCGGTATCGACCCGGAAAAACGCAACCCACTGGACTGCTAAGCGTCTGGTCAACATCGCATAGCGCACCGTCTGCGGGGCGCAAGACAGCCGAAGGATGCGGAATTTCCCCAGGTCATTACCGGGTAAATGAGCATCCCAAGCTGTCTTGTTGCAACTACCCTCAGGCAGTGCAGCCGAGAATGAACAGGTTCTCCGAAGGAGAGACATTGTGAGTGAACTGATTCGTGTACCCGACATCGGCAACGGTGAAGGTGAAGTCATTGAGTTGATGGTCAAGGTCGGTGATCGCATCGAAGCTGACCAGAGCGTCCTGACGCTTGAATCGGACAAGGCCAGCATGGAAATCCCTGCGCCCAAGTCCGGTGTCATCAAGGCCATGAAGGTCAAACTGGGCGATCGCCTGAAAGAAGGCGACGAGCTGTTCGAGCTGGAAGTGGAAGGTGAAGCCGCCGCTGCTCCGGCCGCTGCTGCCGCTCCGGCTGCCGCAGCGCCAGAAGCCAAGGCCGAGGCTGCCCCTGCCGCCGCGCCTGCTCCGGCTGCCGCACCTGCTGCTGCCACGGTGCAAGACATCCACGTGCCGGATATCGGCTCGTCGGGCAAGGCCAAGATCATCGAGCTGATGGTCAAGGTCGGCGACAGCATCGAAGCCGATCAATCCCTGATCACCCTGGAATCCGACAAAGCCTCGATGGAGATTCCTTCTCCAGCGGCGGGCGTGGTTGAGAGCATCAGCGTCAAGCTCGAAGACGAAGTCGGTACCGGCGACCTGATCCTGCAACTGAAAGTCGCGGGCGCAGCGCCAGCAGCAGCTCCGGCTGCTGCCGCACCGGCACCGGCTGCCGCACCCGCTGCCAAAGCTGAAGCGCCTGCCGCTCCGGCCGCTGCTGCTGCGGCACCTGTTGCAGCACCGGCTGCGCCTGCCAAAGATGGCGCCAAGGTTCACGCAGGCCCGGCGGTACGCCAACTGGCCCGTGAGTTCGGCGTCGAGCTGAGCGCAGTCACCGCAACCGGTCCGCACGGTCGCGTGCTCAAGGAAGACGTACAGGTTTACGTCAAGGCCATGATGCAGAAGGCCAAGGAAGCTCCGGCAGCTGGCGGCGCCAGCGGCGGCATGGGCATCCAGCCGATTCCGGAAGTCGACTTCAGCCGTTTCGGCGAAATCGAAGAAGTGCCGATGACCCGCCTGATGCAACTGGGCGCCACCGGCCTGCACCGCAGCTGGCTGAACATTCCGCACGTCACGCAATTCGACCAGGCCGACATCACCGACCTGGAAGCCTTCCGCGTCGCACAGAAAGCCGTTGCCGAAAAAGCCGGCGTCAAGCTGACCATCCTGCCTCTGCTGCTGAAATCCTGCGCCTTCCTGCTCAAGGAACTGCCGGACTTCAATGCCTCCCTGGCACCAAGCGGCAAAGCGGTCATCCGCAAGAAATATGTGAACATCGGCTTCGCCGTGGACACCCCGGACGGTCTGCTGGTCCCGGTGATCAAGGACGTCGACAAGAAAAGCCTGCTGGAACTGGCCGCCGAAGCCGCTGTACTGGCCGAAAAAGCCCGTACCAAGAAGCTGTCGGCCAACGAAATGCAAGGCGCCTGCTTCACCATCTCCAGTCTCGGTCACATTGGCGGCACCGGCTTCACGCCGATCGTCAACGCGCCGGAAGTGGCGATTCTGGGTGTCTCCAAGGCCACCATGCAGCCAGTCTGGGACGGCAAAGCCTTCCAGCCAAAACTGATGCTGCCACTGTCGCTGTCCTACGATCACCGCGTCATCAACGGCGCCGCCGCCGCACGCTTCACCAAGCGTCTGAGCGACCTGCTGGCTGATATCCGCACGATCCTGTTGTAAGCGCACTACCTGTGGCTGCCCATGTGGTAGCCCATTGTGGGACCGGCTTCAGCCGGGAAGAGGCCAGCAAGATCGATACCTCTGTATTGCCCTTGAAGCAGTCTTCCCGGCTGAAGCCGGTCCCACACCGATTGCGAACGCCACACTGTTTCACCGAGCTGCCACGCTCGAACCTCAACCCCGCCGTTTGGCGGGGCTTTTTTTTGCCTCGGGTATTGCTGCGACAAATCACCACTACCACCCATGGAGGCCCTATGCCATCAGCGGTCCGACCAAATGCGCTGTAGATCCGCAGCAAATGGCCGACACATTTATAGCACTGAGCCATTGCGCCGACTTGTCAGCCCGCTCCGCATGATGCAACCTTGCCACACGCGACCTCGAAACGGGCTTAACGCCCTCGCGCGACCAGAATTCCGAAAGCGAGTTTCTTCATGAAAAGCCAACCCGATGCAGCCGGAAGAACGGCTGCCGAGGTAGTGACGCAACTGCCGGTGCCCTCGCGCCTGGGCATGCTGCGTTTCGAACGGCTGAATGAAGCCAACTGGGCCCTGCTGTACCTGGACCCCAACTGCGAAAAGCAGTTCGGCCTGCCCGCCGTCGAGCTTTGCGCTCTGGTCGGCTCGCCCTACGCCAGCCTCATGGAACCCGAAGCTCGCTACGTCCAGCACGATGCCGTGCAACTGCAGCTCGCCACCGCCCCGTATTACCTGGTCCGCTACACCCTGCATACCAGCCGAGGTCCACTCGCTATTCTGGAAATCGGCGAACGCTACAAACAGCACAATCGTGAACTTCTGCGCGGCTACCTGATCGTCGTCGATGAACTGTTCGACACCAACGCCGTCCCCGGTACCCCGGATCTGGAAACCCAGAACAGCCGTCTGCAGATCGCCCTGGAACTCAACCAGCGCGCTCAACAGGAACAGCTCGAGCACCTGGAGCGCGTACGCGCCCAGCAGGGCCTGATTCTGCGTCTGGCGCGTCATCGTTACAGCACTGATGATCCGGTGCAGGAAGCTGCACGCCTGATTACCAAGAGCGCCTGTGAGATCTACAACATCGCCGGTGCCAGGGTATGGAACCTCAATGGCCAGTTGCTGGAGCCGATTGCCGGTTTCAGCCTCGCCAGCGGTGAATACCACGTCGCCGAGCCTATCGACGTCAGCCGCTACCCGTCTTATCTGGAAGCGCTGCACAACAGCCGCGCCATCGACGCCAACGACTACGAACACGACCCGCGCACCCGTGAGATCGCCAGCGACCTGACCATCGGCGACACCAGCGCCGTTCTCGACGCCAGCATCCGCATCGACGGCCAGGTGGTCGGTGTGCTCTGTCTGGAACAGAAAGGCCTGCCACGTCCCTGGCACTCGGATGAAGTGGCCTTTGCAGGAGAACTGGCCGACCACTTCGCCCAGGTCATCAACAACCGTAACCGACGCAGCGCCACCAGCGCACTGCATCTGTTCCAGCGCGCGGTAGAGCAAAGTGCCAACGCCTTCCTGCTGGTCAACTGCGACGGCGTGGTCGAATACGTCAACCCCAGTTTCACTGCGATCACCCAGTACAGTACCGACGAAGTCCACGGTCATAAGCTCTCCGAGCTGCCCGCCCTGGAGAACCTCAGCGAATTGCTGCTCGACGCCAACTCCAGCCTGAGCACCAGCAATAGCTGGCAAGGCGAGTTCAAGAGCCGCCGCAAGAACCTGGAACCCTACTGGGGCCAGTTGTCGATCTCCAAGGTCTATGGCGACAACCGCGAACTGACCCACTACATCGGCATCTACGAAGACATCACCCAGAGCAAGCTGGCACAACAGCGTATCGAGCGCCTGGCGTACACCGACAACCTGACCAACCTGGGCAACCGTCCGGCGTTCATCCGCAATCTCGACGAGCGTTTCGCCCGGGATGCCGATACGCCCATGAGCCTGCTGCTGGTCGACATCGACAATTTCAAGCGCATCAACGACAGCCTCGGCCACCAGACCGGCGACAAACTGCTGATCAGCCTGGCCCGACGGCTGCGCAACAGCCTCAGCTCCACCGACGTCCTGGCGCGCTTTGCCAGTAACGAATTCGCCGTACTGCTGGACCATACCAGCCTCGAAGCCGGGCAGCGCATCGCCAGCCAGGTGCTGATGACCCTCGACAAACCCATGTTCGTCGACAACCAGTTGATCAGCGTCACCGGTTCCGTGGGCCTGGCCTGCGCGCCGCTGCATGGCCGCGATCCGCAGACCCTGATGCGCAATGCCGGTCTCGCGCTGCACAAGGCCAAGGCCAACGGCAAGCATCAGGTCCAGGTCTTCACCGAAGCCCTCAATGCCGAAGCCAGCTACAAGCTGTTCGTCGAGAACAACCTGCGCCGCGCCCTGACCCAGAACGAACTGGAAGTCTTCTATCAGCCCAAGCTGTGCCTGCTCACCGGCCGCCTGCTGGGCATGGAGGCGCTGCTGCGCTGGAACCATCCGGAAAAGGGCATGATCCGCCCGGACCAATTCATCAGTGTGGCCGAAGAAACCGGCCTGATCATCCCGATCGGCAAATGGGTCGCCCGGGAATCCTGCCGCATGAGCAAGGCCCTGACCGCTGCCGGTTTCGGCAATCTGCAGGTGGCGATCAACGTTTCTCCGAAACAGTTCTCCGACCCGGAACTGGTAGCCTCGATTGCCGCCATCCTCAAGGAAGAAAAACTCGACCCGTCGCTGCTCGAGCTTGAGCTGACCGAAGGCCTGCTGCTTGAAGCCACCGAAGACACCCGCCAGCAGCTCGATTCGTTGAAAAAGCTCGGCCTGTCTCTGGCCATGGATGACTTCGGTACCGGCTACTCGTCGTTCAGCTACCTGAAGAAATTCCCCATCGACGTGATCAAGATCGACCGCAGCTTCATCCGCGATATTCCGGATGACCAGGACGATATGGAAATCACCTCGGCGGTCATCGCCATGGCCCACAACCTCAAGCTCAAGGTCGTCGCGGAAGGCATCGAAACCGCCGCCCAACTGGCCTTCCTGCGCCGCCACCGCTGCGACGTCGGCCAGGGCTATCTGTTCGACCGGCCAATCCCCGGCGAAGAGCTGATCGAGAAACTGCGCCGCTATCCACGCGGGCCGTCGGACTGACACCTTTCCCGTATCCGGGTATTTCGGGCACACTACCCCTCTCTCTTCAGCCCCGTTGGAGCGAGGCTTGCCCGCGAACGCGGTTGCCCATGTCGTGAAGCTGTGGTGAATGTACCGGCCTCTTCGCGGGCAAGCCTCGCTCCCACAAGGCCTGACTCCCATCCAGAGGAATCCTGCATGGCCCTGCGTTCGGAAATTCTTGTGAACAAAAACGTCCTGCCTACCAAAGAACAAGCCCTGCCGGGCCGCGAAACCCCGATGTCCCTGCCGGAAACCCACTTCGTCAATGGCAACCCACTGCTGGGCCCGTTCTCCGCCAACGTTGACTTCGCCATCTTCGGCCTCGGCTGCTTCTGGGGGGCGGAGCGGCGCTTCTGGCAGAAAGAAGGCGTGGTCAGCACCGTGGTCGGCTACGCCGGCGGCTTCACCCCGAACCCGACCTACGACGAAGTCTGCTCGGGCCTGACCGGCCATAGCGAAGTGGTACTGGTGGTCTACGAACCGGAAGTCATCAGCTACAAAGAGCTGCTGGCCATGTTCTGGGAATTGCACAACCCGACCCAGGGCATGCGCCAGGGCAACGACATCGGTACCCAGTACCGCTCGGTGATCTACTGCACCACCCCCGAACAACTCGATGCGGCCAAGGCCAGCGCAGCCGTGTACCAGGCCGAACTGAGCAAGGCCGGGCTGGGCGAGATCACCACCGAAATCGACCAGGCCCCCACCGTCTTTTTTGCCGAGGCCTACCACCAGCAATACCTGGCCAAGAACCCGCAGGGTTATTGCGGCATTGGCGGAACGGGTGTGTGCATGCCGCCGAGCCTGGCAGGAAACTGAAAAGTACGGATCGAGCGGAGCGAAGTCATGACGTGAATTGTGGGAGTGAATTCATTCGCGAATGCAGTGTTTCAGCCTGAAAAAATGCATGGGATGTCGTGGCCTCTTCGCGAATCAATTCGCTCCCACAGATGAGGACCGTCTTCAGGCTGCTCCGCAATCAACCCATCCATGGTCCAGCCACCCTCGGTCTGGCCCAGTTTCTGCGCCAGATACGGCATCAGCTCGCGCAACTCTTCCTCAAACCCCCAAGGCGGGTTGGCGATGGCCAGGCCTGAGCCGTTGGGGCTGGACGGTGTGCCAAATGGACACACTTGCAAATCGCCTCGCAGCAACTAAGGCACACCGGCGAGCGTGTTGAAGCGTCAGACTCGCTCGCCTCCAGGCTTCTCCTAGCCTAGAACACGCAAAGCGGTATGCAACGACTCAACTAATACACCGTCGGAATTTTCCGAATAATAACTGATCCGCACCTCACCCCCTGGCTCCGTTCTCTCCAGCGTCACTCGCTCGATATAAACGAATGTCGCACCCGGCGGAACTCCAAATCGCAGCATTGCCATCAAACGCCCATCAACACCGTAACTCGACCATGTTGCTCTTACCGATACTGGCCCTGGAAACTCTACCCTCAGGCCCGGTTCAGGAATATCGTGCGGTGTAAACTCACCATTTACTGCCTGAGGAACATTGACGGGCGGAAGTCCTTTCGTGACATTAGGTACCGAGAATGAAATAACATGAGAAACCTGTGATGTCCCATCAACAAACTTAACATGACCAAATGCGTTAGCGGCGGATGATTGCAAGGCGGTATCCAATACTACTGCCTTCGGAATGACCACATCGATATAGCGGTCTTCCTTCCCGACTTCACAAGAGCCAAAATAACCGCCGCCCCCCATCCATGCGACCATGACTATATCACCGGCCCGCATTCTGGGGTAGCCGACCATCCGCATAACCGCCCCAGACTCCGCAACGGCACAGGGATAAAGCACATCTTTCTCGTACGCTTCAACAACAATAGGCGGCAGCACGCTATTCAACCCTGGCGCTACTTTAACGCTAGCCGGGAACGGCAACGAGCGATCAGGCAAGGGAAAATTATTGTTTGATTTATTCATCGCAATCACCTCCATATCATCTCATCAACCGATCAGACACTCACTTCAAGTTACACGACCACTTCAATAATACATGTGGAAAAATCACTTCGCCTGGCACATCACTGCAACAACTGTGGATTCTTATTAAATAACGACTGAATGCCAAAACATCAGGAAACTGAATAGTAGGGCGATTGCTTATTCGAAACCACTAGTAAAAATACTAGGGCGTTAGATTCATTCGAAATACTTACATCTCAAGACCGACAGCAGAAGATCTATATATACTCATCAAAGAGAGCCCACCGAGTTATCAACGCAGTGAACTCCCTCAAGGCGGCTACTCCGCAATCAACCAATCCATGGTCCAGCCACCCTTGGTCTGGCCCAGTTTCTGCGCCAGATACGGCATCAGCTCGCGCAACTCTTCCTCAAGCCCCCAAGGCGGGTTGGCGATGGCCAGGCCTGAGCCGTTGAGGCTGGCCGGGGTATCGAGTGGATGCACATGCAGTTCAACCCGCAGCAATTTTGGCGCCCCGGTTTCGGCCAGGTCCTGATAGAAGCGCTTGAGCAGGCGCTGATCCTTGACCGGATACCAGATCGCCGCCACGGTCTGACGCATACGGCCGATAGCTTCTTTCAACGCCACAGAGCAGCGCTTCATCTCGTCAAGCTGTTCGAATGGCGGGTCGATCAGCATCACCGCACGCTTCTCCGCCACCGGCAGCAAGGCCCGTGGCACATGCCAGCCTTCGCCCAGGTGCACGGCCACGCGGCGGTCGCCCTTCATGTTGTCCTTGAGCAGTTGCCCGTCCTCGGGGTGCTTCTCGTTGAGCAGCACACGGTCCTGGGAACGGGTCAGGCGCCGGGCCAGCTCCGGGGAGCCGGGGTAGTAGCGCAGGCTGTCTTCCTTGCGGTTCATGCGGCGCAGCACGTTCATATAGTCCGCGGCCAATTCCGGCAGGTCGTCGGCGTCCCACAGGCGGCCGATGCCTTCGATCCACTCGCCGGTACGCGTCGCCTGATCACCTTGCAGGTCGTACAGACCCAGGCCCGCGTGGGTGTCGAGATAGGCGAACGGCTGTTCCTTGCGCGCCATCAGGGCGATCAGGCGGGACAGAACCAGGTGTTTGAACACATCGGCGTGGTTGCCGGCGTGGAAGGCGTGACGGTAATTCATGGCGACTCCTGCAAGGCCCGGCAGTTTAGCAAAACCCGGCGGCAGAAGATCAGACACATGCGTCAACATTTTCCCTGACTAAGGCTCGGCCGTCAGGCGCATATGCTTGCAGCGGTGATTGTCATAAACGCCCAGGCAAAAAAACGCCCCGGTCAAGCCGTCACATAACCGGGGCTGGAGGGATTGCCTGAGATAGCCACGCGGTGCAGAGGGTGACCAAACCATGCCCCGCGCCTGGTAAGCGAAGCCAGTGTGCCCGCTGTACCGACAGGTGAGTTAGTCGAAAACGACATACTCATAGCCATCTCTGACATTGGCGGAGATCGGGGTTGCCGACATCACCCCGCGCTACCAGAATCGTTGCAACCCCGATTGAAAGGAACAGACGTCATGATGCATGTGGACTTGATAGACCAGGAAGACTTGATCAGCCAGCTGCGCTCGATTGGCTTCGAAATGCCGTCTGGCGCCACAGCAGAACAAGCCTGCGCCCAGGCCGTCTGCGGCCTGACCAACGACCGCGCGACGGCATTGCGCCGAATGGTGGAGCAACTGCTGACCGGCAGCGCGACGATCCTGCCGGCGGTGCGCCAGGCGATTGATAAGGAGTTGTTGCCAGCGTTGGCGCAGTATCGGCAACAGCATGGGTGATTGCTGAAAGCGCTTATCAGTGAAGGTGAATGATGTTGCGCAGTCGCCAGATCTGCGCAACACATTGTGTGACTGTCTGGCAGTAAATGACCAAACCAGCACTGAACATATTGCGAATGCTCTTAATACCTCGGAGACAGCCCCAGCGCCAATATCGATAGCATTAACTTGGCATGATTCATGTTACAGGTCTAAATACTTGGGGTTTATAATCGTTTACCCAACGCCCCAGCCCACGCTTTTTATATAATGCAATACTCATTTTTCCAGTAACATCCAAACCTACCGGGGCGTTTCCTTCAGGTGAAACCCACACTCCTCTTATCTCGCCTGAAAACGCTTTTACCGGCCTTCCGGTAATGTGTGAAAAACCTGCAGCAAAAGAGTAGTCGGCGTCGGCCAAGTGGCAGGAAATAAGCCTAATACTATCGTAATCCTTGGGTCGCATATGATTTCGAGTAAGCAATTCAAAAAGCTCCTCTGGATTTAAAGGCTGATCGCCAGAAAACATATAAGAGCGAGTTCCGCCTCCAACATCTATTACTTGACCATGTGCCTGTATATTTAAACGACGACCATTTTTATAAGCATCTTTAAAAACACTTATCCCAGGGGCGATTTTTCGAAAATTGTCTATAGGCTTATTTACTACGCCAAAAATTGGCTGATATATGCGACGAGGCAAATTACGTTCCCCAACGCCTCGTAACGCTCTAAAAAACGGCGCAATGGAAAACTGCCCACTCGGATCCACCCGATTCACTGGATCGCCTGAGCAATACGCATAGGCATTCAACCCACCTTTGCCAAACGGACTCAAGCTATCCGGGGAGTTAAAGCGCATCAATACCGGATTGAACGCTCGATGCCCGTTGCCTAATAAATAGTGGCCGGTCATCAAGTCCGGTCGTTCGCCGGTAAAGCCGAGCATGCCAAGTGAATCCTGGTGCCGGAATGAATGACCGTACGGCGTGTAGACGAGAGGGCGCGGCTGAGTGGCATCTAGCATGCTCAATACCGAACGCTGCAGATCGGTGGCTGACGGGCAGGCCTGCAAACGGCCCTCATGACTCTGCTGCTCAGCGAGCAACTGACCTTCGTACTGCATGACCGAGCGCATGGTGTCGCCTTGAATTTCGGTAACAAGGCAATCTTTCTGATAGAACCGTCGAACAGGGGCTTGCGCGGAAAAGACATTAGCCACCAAGCAATCCAGCGGGTCATAGCGATAGCGGCAGAAAAGGTTGTCGTGGTAGGTCGCCATACGATCATTCCCCGAGCCATCAGGTTCAGGAATATTTTTTACGACACCGGCCAAAAGTGTCTACTGGCAGAACTACTAGGTTTTGAACAACATCTCGGTCGCCATTACCTGGAAGGATGGCTCGACATGCCATCCGCCGCGACAGCGTTGCAGGGTAGACGCGAACCTGTTCGCGAGGTCTTCAGGCCTGACGTCGTGCGTCAGGCCTGATGCGTTGTGCGGCGTTATGTCTTAAAGACGCACACTGGCAAACGTCGACTCATTACGCGCCTGACTCAACGCCGACATCGGCCCGGACAGCGGTGCCAGGACCATGGCTTGCGGGATCGGCATCATCGCCACCTGTTGGGCGGTGTTGGAGCCGACGCGCTCGTCACGCGGTGGAATACCGAAGTATTCGCGGTAGCACTTGGAGAAGTGCGGCGTGGAGACGAAGCCGCAGACCGACGCCACTTCGATGATCGACATCGGCGTTTGCTTGAGCAACTGCCGTGCGCGGATCAGGCGCAGCTTGAGGTAGTAGCGCGACGGTGAGCAGTGCAGGTATTTCTGAAACAGACGCTCAAGCTGACGACGCGATACGGCAACGTACACCGCCAGTTCGTCGAGGTCGATCGGCTCTTCAAGGTTGGCCTCCATCAGCGCCACGATTTCCTGCAGCTTTGGCTGGTTAGTGCCGAGCATGTGCTTGAGCGGCACACGCTGGTGATCCTGCTCGTTACGAATGCGCTCGTAGACGAACATCTCGGAGATTGCAGCAGACAGTTCGCGACCGTGATCGCGGCTGATCAGGTGCAGCATCATGTCCAGTGGCGCGGTGCCGCCGGAGCTGGTGAAGCGGTTACGGTCCAGGGTGAACAAGCGGGTGCTCATGGCGACACGCGGGAAGGCTTCCTGCATCGACGCCAGACATTCCCAGTGCACGCTGCAATCGAAGCCGTCGAGCAGGCCGGCACAGGCCAGGGCCCAGCTGCCGGTGCACACGGCACCCAGGCGGCGGGACTGACGCGCCTGGCTCTGCAGCCAGCTGACGTGTTCGCGGGTAACAGTGCGTTGAATGCCGACACCACCGCAGACGATCACGGTGTCCAGGGCCGGGGCCTTGTGCATCGAAGCGTCCGGAGTGATCTGCAGGCCATCACTGGCCCAGACCTGGCTACCGTCCACACTCAGAGTGGTCCAGCGATACAGTTCGCGGCCCGACAACTGGTTGGCCATACGCAGAGGTTCGACCGCCGATGCGAGGGAGATCAGCGTGAAATTATCCAGCAGCAGGAAGCCGATGGATTGTGGTGCGCGGTTCTGAGGCTGTTGAGCCCCTGCATTGAACGAAGTCATCACGGTATCTCCTCACACAAGCGGTTGTAGGCCCCAGGCTGGGCTCTTGTTTTATTGCCCTTCTCGTAACAGGGCTTTACGCAATGCATCGCAATTGTCGTGCCTAAACTTGGATGTGCATTCAATAAACCCTGAAAACGACGTCGCGATGCGTCTAGTCAGCTGCGACCTGATGTAATCATTAGCGACCTATGGGATTTACAAGCCGTGTAAATGCTTGTGGGGGTGAGCACTTCGGTAGCACTCGGGTGACGCGCAGGGCAGCGACTCGAAACGGAGTGTCACTGCCCTTCACGGGTGACAGGCGGCGTCGGACGAGGCCGCTGATTTCACTGTGACATTACTTAAAGCGCGCCAAAAGGTGGCGGGCGGATGCAGCGGTGTTCGATGACGGAGCGCTTAACTTGCATGCGCAAAATGTGCAGGCCGTGTGAGAGCGAATTGTGGGAGCGAATTCATTCGCGAAGGCGGTAGTTCAGGCAACAGATTAGCGTCGAATGTACCGGCCTCTTCGCGAATGAATTCGCTCCCACCGCGCTCACGTCTACTGGATTTACCTGGAGACGATCAGCACTCCACCGCACTGACCGCCAGGCCACCGCGGGACGTTTCTTTATACTTGTCATGCATGTCGGCGCCGGTGTCGCGCATGGTGCGGATCACCCGGTCCAGGGAGATAAAGTGCTGGCCATCGCCGCGCAGGGCCATCTGGGCGGCGTTGATGGCCTTGACGGCAGCGATGGCGTTGCGCTCGATGCACGGCACCTGCACCAGGCCGCCGACCGGGTCGCAGGTCAGGCCGAGGTTGTGCTCCAGGCCGATCTCCGCAGCGTTGCACAATTGCTCAGGGGTAGCACCAAGGATATCAGCCAGCCCCGCAGCGGCCATGGCGCAGGCCGAACCGACTTCACCCTGGCAGCCCACTTCGGCGCCGGAAATGGACGCGTTCTTTTTGCACAGGATGCCTACCGCGGCTGCACCGAGGAAGTAGTCGACCACATTGGCTTCGCTGACTTCATCGCTGAATTTGACGAAGTAATGCAGCACCGCCGGGATGATCCCTGCCGCGCCATTGGTCGGCGCGGTGACCATCCGGCCACCGGCGGCGTTTTCTTCGTTGACCGCCAGGGCGAACAGGTTGACCCACTCCATGGCACTGAGGGTCGAGCCGATCACGTTGGGTTTGTTCAGTTCCTGCAGGCTGCGGTGCAGCTTGGCCGCGCGGCGACGGACGTTGAGGCCGCCGGGCAAAATGCCTTCATGCTTGAGACCTTGTTCGACGCAATCCTGCATGGCATGCCAGAGCTTCATCAGGCCGCTGCGAATTTCATCTTCGCTGCGCCAGACTTTTTCGTTGGCCATCATCAGTTCCGACACCCGCAGACCGTGTTGCTGGCACAGGCGCAGCAGCTCTTCGGCGCTGGAGAAGTCATAAGGCAGCACGGTGGTGTCCATGTCCAGCACGCCGCTGGCGGCCTGGGCTTCATCAACGACGAAACCGCCGCCCACCGAATAATAAGTGTCGCGATGCAGTTCACCACCCTCGCCTTCGGCAATCAGGGTCATGGCGTTGGGGTGGAAAGGCAGGTTCTCGTCGAGCAGCAGCATGTCGCGCTGCCAGACAAAAGGAATCGGCAGTCGGTTGTCGAGCAGCAGGGTGTCGGTTTCGCGCAGGGCGGCGATGCGCAAGCCGATCTGGGACGGGTCGATGGCATCCGGCCACTCACCCATCAGGCCCATGATCACCGCGCTGTCGCTGCCGTGACCGACACCGGTGGCCGAGAGCGAGCCGTACAAGCGCACTTCGATCCGTCGTACCGACGCCAGTTGCCCCCGGTCACGCAGGCCCTGGACGAACAATGCGGCGGCGCGCATGGGTCCTACGGTGTGCGAGCTGGAGGGGCCGATGCCGATCTTGAACAGGTCGAAAACGCTGATAGCCATTGCTGATGAACCTCTGTGGTCGGGACTCCCGGCGCATAAAGCAACCGGCGACGGAGCTGCTACGCTGAGCCTCGCGTCCGTCGGAATGGCCGCATCATCGGGCTTTTGCCCTGCGTCACAACGTCTCACACCGACTCACTCATGCCCAGCAACGTCGCCAGTGACAGGGAGCGTCAAGCCATAGCGGTTTACGACAGGCGGGGGCCGCTTTTTGCCGCATGGAGGCTGGAAAACCAGCCCTCGGTGGCAGAAAAAATCTGTAAACGACGTCACCAACACTGGATACGACCCCCTGTGTACTGGTTACGACTCCCCCTGTAGGCGTTTGATTTTCCCTGTTACATGATCGGTCCGACTCGATCGCCGGCGCAGTGATAGAGCTGTCGTGAAAAAGTGTCGCCACTCAGCTGCCACACCTAGAACCGCCACAGCCATCTGCGCTGATGACGAGAAGAAAACACCACAGGAGTCCACCACCCATGAAAGGTTCCCAATCGCTGCTGCTGGCCGTAGCCCTCAGCCTGCCAGTACTGGCACAGGCCGCCGAACCCGCGCAGTGCAGCACCGTTAACTTTTCCGATGTCGGCTGGACTGACATCACGGCCACTACCGCAGTGACCAGCGTGGTACTTGAATCCCTCGGCTACAAAACCAAGACCACCATGATTTCCGTACCCGTGACCTACAAGTCCCTGGCCGACGGCAAGAACATGGACGTGTTCCTCGGTAACTGGATGCCGACCATGGAAAACGACATCAAGGCTTACCGTGATGCCGGCACCGTGGAAACCGTGCGGACCAACCTCACGGGCGCCAAGTACACCCTCGCAGTGCCACAGGCGCTGTACGACAAAGGCCTGCATGACTTTGCCGATATCGCCAAGTTCAAGAAGGAACTGGACGGCAAGATCTACGGTATCGAGCCTGGCAACGACGGCAACCGCCTGATCCAGAGCATGATCGACAAGAACGCCTTCGGCCTCAAAGACGCCGGCTTCAAGGTCGTCGAGTCCAGCGAAGCGGGCATGCTGTCCCAGGTTGATCGCGCCTCCAAACGCGACACAGACGTGGTCTTCCTCGGCTGGGCGCCACACCCGATGAACAAGCGCTTCAAGATTCAATACCTGACCGGCGGCGATGACTTCTTCGGTGCCGATTTCGGTGCTGCAACCGTGGCGACCAATACCCGCAAGGGTTACACCACCGAATGCAGCAACGTCGGTCAACTGTTGAAAAACCTGGAATTCAACGTCGACATGGAAAGCTCGCTGATGGGCAACATCCTGGACGACAAGATGAAGCCTGAAGCTGCCGCCAAAGCCTGGCTCAAGCAGAACCCGAACACGCTGAAAACCTGGCTGGCCGGCGTTACGACCATCGACGGCAAGCCTGGTCTGGAGGCTGTCGAAGCCAAACTGAAGTAATCCGGATGACAGGCGGGTGCGCCCGCCTGCCGTCCTAATTTTCTCCCGTATGTGGACAATCGATACCATGCTGACTGATCACAAACTCCCCCTGGGGCAGTACATCGCCGCCTTCGTCGAATGGTTGACGCGGCACGGCGCCAACTACTTCGACGCAATCGCCTCCACCCTGGAAGCGATGATTCACGGCCTGACGTTCGCACTGACCTGGTTCAATCCGCTGGTATTGATTGGCTTGATCGCACTGCTGGCTCATTACATTCAACGCAAGTGGGGCCTGACCGCCTTCGTCATCATTTCCTTTCTGCTGATCCTTAACCTGGGGTACTGGCAGGAAACCATGGAAACCATGGCTCAAGTCCTGTTCGCGACCCTGGTCTGCGTGGTGATCGGTGTGCCGCTGGGCATCGTCGCCGCACACAAACCCATGTTCTACACAATGATGCGTCCGGTCCTTGACCTGATGCAGACCGTTCCTACCTTCGTATACCTGATCCCGACCCTGACCCTGTTCGGTCTGGGTGTGGTACCAGGCCTGATCTCCACGGTGGTGTTCGCCATCGCCGCGCCGATCCGCCTGACCTACCTGGGCATCCGCGATGTTCCTCATGAGCTGCTCGACGCCGGTAAAGCCTTCGGCTCCTCGCGCCGCCAGTTGCTGACCCGCATCGAACTGCCCTATGCCATGCCGAGCATCGCTGCCGGTATCACCCAATGCATCATGCTGTCGCTGTCGATGGTGGTAATTGCTGCACTGGTGGGCGCCGACGGGCTGGGCAAACCCGTGGTCAACGCACTGAACACCGCTGATATCGCCCTGGGCTTCGAAGCCGGTCTGGCGATCGTATTGCTGGCAATCATGCTCGACCGCATCTGCAAACAACCTGACGCCAAGGTGAGGGCTGACGCATGAGCATCATCAAATTCGACAACGTCGATGTGATCTTCTCCAAGGATCCACGCGAAGCCTTGAAACTGCTGGACGAGGGCATGACCCGCGAGCAGATCCTGAAAAAGATCGGCCAGATCGTCGGCGTGGAAAAAGCCAGCCTGGAAATCGAGAAAGGTGAAATCTGCGTACTGATGGGCCTGTCCGGCTCGGGCAAGTCCAGCCTGCTGCGCTGCATCAACGGCCTCAACACAGTCAGCCGCGGCAAGCTGTTCGTCGAGCATGAAGGCGCACAGATCGATATCGCCCATTGCACCCCGGCAGAGCTGAAACTGATGCGTACCAAACGCATCGCCATGGTGTTCCAGAAGTTCGCCCTGATGCCCTGGCTGACGGTTCGCGAGAACATCAGCTTCGGCCTGGAAATGCAGGGTCGTCCCGAGAAAGAACAGCGCAAGCTGGTGGACGAGAAGCTGGAACTGGTTGGCCTGACCCAATGGCGCAACAAGAAGCCGGACGAGCTGTCCGGTGGCATGCAGCAGCGCGTCGGCCTGGCCCGCGCCCTGGCAATGGATGCCGACATCCTGCTGATGGATGAACCGTTCTCGGCCCTCGACCCGCTGATCCGCCAGGGTCTGCAGGATGAGCTGCTGGACCTTCAAGCCAAACTGAGCAAGACCATCGTATTCGTGAGCCACGACCTGGACGAAGCCCTCAAGCTCGGCAGTCGTATTGCCATCATGAAAGATGGCCGGATCATCCAGTACAGCGTTCCGGAAGAAATCGTCCTCAACCCGGCTGACGAATATGTCCGCACTTTCGTCGCCCACACCAACCCGCTCAACGTGCTGTGCGGCCGCAGCCTGATGCGCACCGTGGACAACTGCACGCGAGTCAACGGCGAACTGTGCCTGGACCCGGGCGGCGACTCATGGCTGAGCCTCAAGGATGGCAACACCATCCAGGGCGCACGTCAGGGCGCTACCCAGTTCGACCTGCAAAGCTGGACACCGGGTCAACCGGTAGAAGGCCTGGACCGTCGTCCGACTGTCGTGCACTCCAATATCGGCATGCGTGACGCATTGCAGATTCGCTACCAGACCGGTAATAAACTGGTGCTGCAAGAGGGCAACCAGGTGGTTGGCATCCTCGGCGACACCGAGCTGTATCACGCGTTGTTGGGCAAGAATCACGGTTGACTCGGCAGTTATTGATTGTGGGACCGGCTTCAGCCGGGAAGGCATCGGTGAAAACGCCAGAGATGTATCGACAACTCTGGCCTCTTCCCGGCTAAAGCCGGTCCCACAGTCGCCGGGGCAGACCAGTACCACGCAATACCAGAAGTCAGCCGGATGCTGACCGGATACACCGCAGTTAACTGCTTTTTGTCACGTCCATGGTTTTTTGTTGATTGAGCGTTCAATAAAAAAACCCTAGACTGGTCAATGCCTTGAATGGCCCAGCATTTACTCCGGACACAAGGAGACACACCGTTATGCCCAAGGTCGGAATGCAACCCATCCGTCGTCAACAGTTGATCCATGCCACGCTCAGCGCGGTCGATCAGGTCGGCATGGGCGACGCCAGCATTGCCTTGATCGCAAGGCTCGCGGGGGTCTCCAACGGCATTATCAGCCACTACTTTCAGGACAAGAACGGCCTGATCGCGGCGACCATGAGTTACCTGATGCGCGCCCTGAGCGAAGGCGTCACCCTGCGCCGTCTGGCGCTGCGCGACGACAACCCGCGGTCGCATCTGCGAGTGATCATCGAGGGCAACTTCGATGCCAGCCAGGTCAATGGCCCGGCGATGAAAACCTGGCTGGCCTTCTGGGCCTCCAGCATGCACCACCCGTCATTGCACCGGTTGCAGCGGATCAACGATCACCGTCTGTATTCCAACCTGTGCTGCCAGTTCCGCCGTTTGCTGCCGTTGGAGCAGGCGCGTACGTCGGCTCGTGGCCTGGCGGCATTGATCGATGGTTTATGGCTGCGCGGCGCGCTGTCGGGGGATGCCTTCGACACGGAGCAGGCGCAGCAGATTGCTTACGAATATATGGATTTCCAACTGGCCAAGGCGCTGCACTGACGCGCTGACACGCCCGGCAACTCAACGAACCCCGCGAGGACTCTATGGCCCGTTTCGAACTGCAAAAACTCTACATCGATGGCGCCTACGTCGATGCCACCAGTGGCACGACCTTTGAAGCCATCAACCCGGCTAACGGTGAAGTTCTCGCAGAGGTACAGCGTGCCAGCCAGGCCGATGTCGAACGTGCCGTGCAAAGCGCGGAAAAAGGCCAGAAAATCTGGGCCGCCATGACCGCGATGGAGCGTTCGCGCATCCTGCGCCGTGCCGTTGAGATCCTGCGCGAGCGCAACGATGAACTGGCCGACCTGGAAACCCTCGACACCGGCAAGGCCGTGTCGGAAACCCGCTATGTCGATATCGTCACCGGCGCCGATGTGCTGGAATACTACGCAGGTCTGGTGCCCGCCATCGAAGGCGAGCAAATCCCCCTGCGCAGCACTTCGTTCATCTATACCCGTCGCGAGCCCCTGGGCATCGTGGCCGGTATCGGCGCCTGGAACTATCCGATCCAGATCGCCCTGTGGAAATCCGCCCCAGCCCTGGCCGCCGGCAACGCGATGATCTTCAAGCCCAGCGAAGTGACGTCCCTGACCACCCTCAAGCTGGCAGAGATCTATACCGCTGCAGGCGTACCCAATGGCGTGTTCAACGTTCTGACCGGCAGCGGCCGTGAAGTCGGCACCTGGCTCACCGAACACCCACGCATCGAAAAAGTCTCCTTCACCGGCGGCACCGACACCGGCAAGAAAGTCATGGCCAGCGCGTCGAGTTCGTCGCTCAAGGACGTGACCATGGAATTGGGCGGCAAGTCGCCGCTGATCATTTTCGACGACGCTGACCTGGACCGCGCCGCCGACACCGCAATGATGGCCAACTTCTACAGCTCCGGTCAGGTCTGCACCAACGGCACCCGGGTGTTCGTGCCCAGTTCAATGAAAGCGGCGTTTGAAGCCAAGATCATCGAGCGTGTGAAGCGCGTACGCGTCGGCAACCCACAGGACGAAAACACCAACTTCGGCCCGCTGGTCAGCTTCGCCCATATGGAAAGCGTGCTCGGCTACATCGCCAAGGGCAAGGCAGAGGGCGCCCGCGTGCTGTGCGGCGGTGAACGCCTGACCGAAGGCGAACTGGGCAAGGGCGCCTTCGTCGCGCCGACCGTATTCACCGACTGCACCGATGACATGACCATCGTGCGCGAAGAAATCTTCGGCCCGGTCATGAGCATCCTCAGCTATGAAACCGAAGAGGAAGTCATCCGCCGCGCCAACGACACCGACTTCGGCCTGGCCGCCGGTATCGTCACCCGCGACCTGAACCGCGCCCATCGCGTGATTCATCAGCTCGAAGCCGGTATCTGCTGGATCAACGCCTGGGGCGAATCCGACGCCAAAATGCCGGTCGGCGGCTACAAGCAATCGGGCGTGGGCCGTGAGAACGGGATCAGCTCGCTGGCGCAGTTCACCCGGATCAAGTCGGTGCAGGTTGAGTTGGGCGATTACGCCTCGGTCTTTTAAGCAGCTCCAAGCGGCAAGCTTCAAGCGGCAAGCCAGATCAAACGCAGCTTGAACTACCGCTCATCGACCGCAGCAACACGCGAACTGCTTTTCCTTGCAGCTTGAAGCTTGCAGCTTGCAGCTCCCCATGGAGATATCCCTTGGAATTCGACTACATCATCATCGGCGCCGGCTCCGCCGGTAACACCCTGGCAGCCCGTCTCACCGAAGACCCGGGCGTCACCGTGCTGCTGCTGGAAGCGGGTGGCCCGGACTATCGTCTGGATTTCCGCACCCAGATGCCGGCCGCCCTGGCCTTCCCGTTGCAGGGGCGCCGCTACAACTGGGCCTACGAGACCGACCCCGAGCCGCACATGAACAACCGCCGCATGGAATGCGGTCGCGGCAAAGGCCTGGGCGGCTCGTCGCTGATCAACGGCATGTGCTACATCCGTGGCAATGCCATGGACTACGACGGCTGGGCCAGGTTGCCGGGCCTGGAAGACTGGACTTATCTCGACTGCCTGCCATATTTCCGCAAGGCAGAAACCCGTGATATCGGCCCCAACGACTACCACGGTGGCGACGGCCCGGTCAGCGTGACCACGCCCAAGGCGGGCAATAACCCGCTGTTCCACGCCATGGTCGAAGCGGGCGTGCAGGCAGGCTATCCGCGTACCGACGACCTCAACGGTTATCAGCAGGAAGGCTTCGGCCCGATGGACCGTACCGTGACCCCGCAGGGCCGTCGCGCCAGTACCGCTCGCGGCTATCTGGATGAAGCGAAAAAGCGCACGACCCTGACCATCGTCACCCACGCTCTGACCGACCGCATCCTCTTCGAAGGCAAGCGTGCCATCGGCGTGGCGTATCTGGTCGGCGACAGCAACACCCCGACCGAGGCCCGCGCACGCAAGGAAGTGCTGCTGTGCAGCGGCGCCATCGCCTCGCCGCAGGTGCTGCAACGCTCCGGCGTCGGCCCGGCCGATGTGTTGAAAAAGCTCGATATTCCCGTGGTCCATGACCTGCCGGGGGTTGGCCAGAACCTGCAGGATCACCTGGAAATGTACCTGCAATACGCCTGCACCCAACCGGTGTCGCTGTATCCGTCGTTGCTGTGGTGGAACCAGCCCCCCATTGGCGCGAAATGGATGTTCCTCGGCAAGGGTATCGGCGCCAGCAACCAGTTCGAGGCCGGTGGCTTTATCCGCTCCCGTCCGGAATTCGAATGGCCGAATATTCAGTATCACTTCCTGCCCGTAGCGATTAACTACAACGGCAGCAACGGGGTGAAGGAGCACGGCTTCCAGGCCCATGTCGGCTCGATGCGCTCGCCAAGCCGTGGCC
This sequence comes from Pseudomonas sp. Pseusp88, assembly GCF_047303955.1. NCBI lineage: Bacteria > Pseudomonadati > Pseudomonadota > Gammaproteobacteria > Pseudomonadales > Pseudomonadaceae > Pseudomonas > Pseudomonas sp. Pseusp88. The sequence goes on from NZ_JBGLYM010000019.1 coordinate 58,687, forward strand.
GGGTACAGATCAAGTCCAGGGACCCGCGCGAGTATCCGAGCATCCTGTTCAATTACATGGCCACCGAACAGGATTGGCAGGAATTCCGCGACGGCATCCGCCTGACCCGGGAGATCATGCAGCAGCCTGCACTGGACCCGTATCGCGGTCGTGAAATCAGCCCCGGCATCGAAGTGCAGACCGACGAGCAACTCGACAAATTTGTCCGCGAACACGCCGAGACCGCGTTCCACCCGTCCTGCTCGTGCAAGATGGGCACCGACGACATGGCCGTGGTCGACAGCGAAGGCCGTGTGCATGGCTTGCAAGGCCTGCGCGTGGTCGATGCCTCGATCATGCCGATCATCACCACCGGCAACCTCAATGCGCCGACAATCATGATCGCCGAAAAAATCGCCGACAAGATCCGTGGGCGCAAACCGTTGCCGCGTAGCACGGCGGCATACTTCGTTGCCGGAGACCGGCCGGTGCGAGGCAAACCGGTACGGGAGATCAAGTAACCCCTACCCGGAGCACTGATGATGTGGGACCGGCTTTGGCCGGGAAGGCAGTGGCACGATCGATATATTTCTATCGCCTGTTCTGCCGTTTTCCCGGCTAAAGCCGGTCCCACAGGGATGCGCATCTCTTGTAGCTGCGCCTCCAGAGGCCTACTCTAGACGGATTGTTTCAACGCCATACTGTGATCCGCCTCGCCGGATCCGACTCCTCCCCCGCCGGAGCTGCCTTGCATGTTCGATCTCTCCGCCCAGCTCAAGCAGCGGTTTGCCGCCCTGCACAGCCGAGCCCAGTTCTTCTCCCTGCGTTACGTCAAACAGACCAGCCAACACCTTTGCGTACGCAAGAACGTTGCCGAGCCGCCGTACCTGAGCAGCGACGAAGGGGCGATGCTGACCGTGCGCCTCAATGGCGTGGAAGCCTACGCCGCGACCAATGACGTCTCGCAGCGCGGCTTACAGGCGGCGCTGGAGCACGCCGAGGAACAGGCCCGACGCCTGGCACCCCATGCCCTGCTCGATCTGAGCGAGCAAGCGGTATCGAGTGCCCGTGCCGATTACCTGTCGCCCAATCAGCACCTGTTGTTTGCGTCCCTGAGCGATTGCTACGCACTGCTTGCGCAAGAATCAGCCGCCGTCCCCACTGACTCGCGATTGGTGAACTGGCAAGTCAGCCTGGGCCTGGAAAACGTCGAACAGATCTATCTCAATAGCGCAGGCGCCGAGATTCGTCAGGCTCAGCGTTTTGTCTTCCCGGGTATGAGCGTCACCGCTTACGACGGTCAGGACAGCCAGAGCCGCAGCCTCGGTCGGGAAAATTTCGGCCAGCAGGGCGGCGCCGAGGTCATCGCCCAGTGCGGGCTGATCGGTGCGGCGGGCAAGGTTGCCGACCAGGCCCTGCAACTGATCATGGCACCCAATACACCGCAGGGGCCGCGTGACCTGCTGTTGCTGCCAGACCAGATGACCCTGCAGATCCACGAATCCATCGGACACCCACTGGAACTGGACCGCATCCTCGGTGACGAGCGCAATTACGCCGGCACCAGCTTCGTCAAGGCCAGCGACTTCGGCCATCTGCAATACGGCTCCAGCCTGCTCAACGTGACCTTCGATCCGGAGATTCCCGAGCAGCTCGCCAGCTACGCCTACGACGATGACGGCAGCGCCGCCAGCAAGCAGTTCCTGATCCGCGATGGCCTGCTCGAACGTCCGCTGGGCGGCGCGCTGTCGCAGTTCCGCACCGGGTTGCCGGGCGTGGCCAACAGCCGCGCCTGCAGCTGGAATCGCCCGCCCATCGATCGCATGGCCAACCTCAATATCGAGCCCGGCGACCAGTCGATGCAACAACTGATCGGCGGCATCGAACGCGGCATCTTGATGTCGACCAACCGTTCATGGTCCATCGACGATGCGCGCAACAAGTTCCAGTTCGGCTGCGAGTGGGGCCAGTTGATCGAAGACGGCGAACTCAAGGGCGTGGTCAAGAACCCCAACTACCGGGGGATTTCCGCGCAGTTCTGGCGCAATCTCAGCGCCGTGGGTGATGCCACGACCTTCAAGGTGCTCGGCACGCCCAACTGTGGCAAGGGTGAACCCAATCAGGTGGTGCGGGTCGGGCATGCCTCCCCGGCCTGCGTGTTCTCTTCGGTCGATGTGTTTGGAGGGGATGCCTGATGGCCCATCAACAGCAGTTTGAAGCCTTGGTCGCGACGCTCAAAGGCGCCCTGACCGGCACGGAACAATTTACCCTGGCCTACAACGCCGAGGTCTCGGATTTCATTCGTTTCAACCATGCCAAGGTGCGCCAGGCCGGGCAGGTGCAGCAGGCGAGCCTGAGCTTCAAGCTGATCGATGACGGTCGCCATGCCGATCTGCAACTGACCCTGGCAGGCGATGCCGAGGTGGACCGCCAGCGCCTGCAAGACGCCTTGCAGCAACTGCGCGAAACACTGGTGCTGCTACCACGCGACCCCTATCTGCTGCCCAATACCCAGGACTGGTTCAGCAGCCAGGTGCAGAGCCAGCCACTGCCGGACGCCGCCCACGTGGTCGAACGTATAGACAGCCTGGCCGAGGGTCTGGATCTGGTTGGTTTCTATGCCGCCGGGCCGCTTTATCGCGGCTTCGCCAGTTCCTGGGGCGCGCTGGGTTGGCATCAGGCCAATAGTTTCAATTTCGACTGGAGCCTGTTTCACGCCAACGGTCAGGCAGTAAAAGCCAACTATGCCGGGCACACCTGGGACGACGACACCTTCGCCCGGCGCCTGCAACTGGCACGCGAGCAACTGGAGTTCCTCGGCCAACCCCTGCGCGCCCTGGCACCCGGGCAATACCGCGCCTACCTGGCACCGGCCGCACTGGAAGAAGTCATGAGCATGCTCTGCTGGGGCGGTTTCTCCGCACAGGATCTGGCCAGCAAGAGCAGCCCGTTACAGCGCCTGTATAACGGCGACGTGCAGCTCAGCCCGTTGGTGAGTATCGATGAGCAGGTCATTGGTTCGCTGTCGCCCGCCTTCTCCGGTGAAGGCTACCCGCGTCGGGATCTGTCGTTGATCGCCGGTGGCGTGGCCAGGGAGCAACTGGTCGGCTCACGCAGCGCCGCCGAGTACGGCCTCGAAGCCAACGGTGCCGGTTGGGGCGAATCGCCCAGTGCCTTGAGCATGGCGCCGGGCACGCTGGAGATCGAGGACATTCTGCAACGGCTCGGCACCGGTTTATATATCAGCAACCTCTGGTACCTGAACTACTCGGACCAACCGGCCGCGCGCCTGACCGGCATGACCCGCTTCGCTACTTTCTGGGTCGAGAACGGCAAGATCCAGGCGCCGGTCAGCACCATGCGTTTCGATGACAGCGTGTACAGCCTGCTGGGAACCGCTCTGGAAGAATTGACTACAGAGCGGGAACTCTTGCTCTCGACCAGTACCTATAGCCAGCGCCAGACCGATTCCAGTCATCTGCCAGGGGCGCTGATCAGCCGCCTGACTTTGACGCTGTAGTAGCCGAACACCGGTTTATGGGTGGATTTATGGGCGCCGGTTCTGTGGGGGGCAAATACCGTGGGAGCGAATTCATTCGCGAAAAGGCCGGTGCGCGCGATGCATTTGTATCTGCCAAAACACCGCTTTCGCGAATGAATTCGCTCCCACAATCCGCCCTCGCACAGCAGGTTTCCACAATTCACGTACACAAGACTCAGTTCTAAAGATAATCAAAGGACCCCTGTCCCACATGCCCACCACCACGCCGATTCTGGATGCCCAAACCCTGCGCTGGCTGCCTTGGGTGGTCGCCATCGCTTTCTTCATGCAGAGCCTGGACGGCACGATTCTCAACACCGCGCTGCCGTCCATGGCCCACTCGCTGTCCGAAGACCCGCTGCGCATGCAGTCGGTGATCATCGCCTACATGCTGACCATCGCCCTGTTGATCCCGGCGTCAGGCTGGCTGGCGGATCGCTTCGGCATCAAACAGATCTTCTTCAGTGCCGTGCTGCTGTTCAGCTTCGGCTCGCTGCTGTGCGCCTTGTCCTGGTCGCTGAACCTGCTGGTCGGCGCGCGGGTGATCCAGGGTCTGGGTGGCGCGCTAATGCTGCCCATCGGGCGGCTGATCGTGCTGCGCGCCTACCCGCGTTCAGAACTGGTGCGGATCATGGGTTTCATCACCGTACCCGGCCTGCTCGGCCCGCTGCTCGGCCCGACTCTGGGTGGCTGGATGGTCCAGTACCTGAGCTGGCACTGGATTTTTCTGATCAATATCCCCGTGGGCCTGGCGGGCTGCTATGCGATCAAGCGCTTTATTCCAGACTTGCAGGGCGGCGGACGGACCCGTTTCGACGGTGTCGGCTTTGTCCTGTTCGGCGCGGCGATGGTGCTGATCACCATTGCCCTTGAAGGCCTGGGCGAACTGCACCTGTCGCACCTGCGGGTAGTGTTGCTGCTGTTCGGCGGCATGGGCTGCCTGGCGGCCTACTGGCTGCGCGCCGGGCACACTGATGCGCCCTTGTTCTCGCCGTCACTGTTTCGCACCCGTACCTTCGCCGTCGGCATTCTCGGTAACCTGTTCGCCCGCCTGGGCAGCGGTGCCCTGCCGTTCCTGGTGCCTTTGCTGCTGCAAGTGGGCATGGGTTATTCCCCTGCCGAAGCGGGGATGAGCATGCTGCCCCTGGCCGCCTCGGCGATGATCGCCAAGTCTCTGGCCCGCTGGCTGATCGAGCGCCTGGGCTATCGCATCATCCTCACCGGCAACACGCTGCTGCTGGGCATTCTGCTGGCGAGTGTGGCACTGGTCGGTGCCGAAACGCCGTACTGGGCCTTGCTGACCCTGCTGGCCTGCCTGGGCGCGGTGAACTCGCTGCAATTCACGGCGATGAATACCGTCACCCTGATCGACCTCGACGACGCCAGCGCCGCCAGCGGCAACAGCCTGTTGTCGGTGGTGGCGCAACTGTCCCTGAGTTTCGGCGTGGCCTGCGCCGCCGCCCTGCTCGGCGGCTTCACCGATCAGGTTGCCACCGGCGAAGTCAGCAGCGTACTGGGCGCCTTCCAGCTGACCTTCCTCTCGGTGGGCGTGCTGGCGATGTTCGCGGCAGGGATCTTCCTGCAACTGCCGGCGAAGACGACCGCCAAGGAAGCGACCCAGCCAGCACGGCAGCCGACGGATGTCGAGCATTAGCAACAAACGTGGGACCGGCTTTAGCCGGGAAGAAGCCCGTACATCCGCCGCATTTGCAGAGTCGGATCAAACGTCTTCCCGGCTGAAGCCGGTCCCACAGGTTTGTTTAAACTCATAAGGTCCACCCGGCGGGAGCCAGCCCGATGGCTTTGCGACCTGATACACTGCGCAACATTTTGTTTTGCAGGTTCAGACCGTGACCAACACCGCTTTCAATACTTTGCCCCTGTCCGCCGCCATGCTGGGTAACCTGGAGTCCCTTGGTTATGCCGAGATGACGCCGATTCAGGCGCAGAGCCTGCCGGTGATTCTCAAAGGAATGGACCTGATCGCCCAGGCCAAGACCGGTAGCGGCAAGACCGCTGCGTTCGGAATCGGCCTGCTGAACCCGATCAATCCTCGTTACTTCGGCTGCCAGGCACTGGTGCTGTGTCCGACCCGTGAACTGGCTGACCAGGTCGCCAAGGAAATCCGTCGCCTGGCCCGCTCCGAGGACAACATCAAGGTCCTGACGCTGTGCGGCGGCGTGCCGTTTGGTCCGCAGATCGGCTCCCTGGAGCATGGCGCGCACATCATCGTCGGTACCCCTGGGCGTATCCAGCAGCACCTGCGCAAAGGCTCTCTGGTCCTGGACGGCCTCAATACCCTGATCCTCGACGAAGCCGACCGCATGCTCGACATGGGCTTCTACGACGCCATCGCCGACATCATCAGCCAGACCCCGGCCAAGCGGCAGACCTTGCTGTTCTCCGCAACTTACCCGGTGGGGATCAAGCAGCTGTCGTCCAAGTTCATGCGCGACCCGCAGACGGTCAAGGTCGAGGCGCTGCATGCCGACAGCCAGATCGAGCAGATTTTCTACGAGATTTCCCCGGAAGATCGTCTGGACGCTGTCGTCAAAGTCCTCGCGCATTTCCGTCCGCAGTCCTGCGTGGCGTTCTGCTTCACCAAACAGCAGTGCCAGGAAGTGGTCGATCATCTGACCTCCAAGGGCATTTCCGCCGTCGGCCTGCACGGTGACCTGGAGCAGCGCGACCGTGACCAGGTGCTGGCCATGTTCGCCAACCGCAGTACCTCGGTACTGGTCGCCACCGACGTCGCCGCCCGCGGCCTGGATATCGACGCGCTGGATATGGTGATCAACGTCGAACTGGCCCGTGATTCGGAAATGCACATCCACCGTGTCGGCCGTACCGGTCGTGCCGGTGAGACCGGTATTGCCATCAGCCTGGTCGCACCGTCGGAAAGCCAGCGCGCCCGCGCCATCGAGGAAATCCAGAAAGCCCCCCTGCAATGGAAGCAACTGGATGACCTGAAGAACGCTGGCGGCGGCCCATTGCTGCCGACCATGAGCACCCTGTGCATCGGTTCCGGGCGCAAGGACAAGCTGCGCCCCGGCGACATTCTCGGTGCACTGACCGGTGAAGCAGGCATCCCCGGTACCCAGGTTGGCAAGATCGCCATTTTCGACTTCCAGGCCTATGTCGCGGTCGAGCGCAGCGTCGCCAAACAGGCGCTGGAGCGTTTGAACAACGGCAAGATCAAGGGCAAGTCGTTGCGCGTGCGTATTCTCTAAAGCAGTCGCGATACCACGGGTGAGCGAGCTCTATTCGTTGGAGCGAGGCTTGCCCGCGAAGAGGCCGGTTCACCCTATACAAATTCTGACTTGAAATATCGCCTTCGCGGGCAAGCCTCGCTCCAACAATCTCTGCAATCTTGAGGAACATGCTGTGCCCGTTACTGACGTAGTGATCATCGGCGCCGGCGCCGCCGGTTTGATGTGTGCCCTGACCGCCGCCAATCGCGGGCGCAAGGTGATGTTGATCGATCACGCCAACAAGCCCGGCAAGAAGATCCTCATGTCCGGCGGCGGGCGCTGCAATTTCACCAATATGTATACCGAGCCTGGCAACTTCCTCTCGCAGAACCCGCATTTCTGCAAGTCCGCTCTGGCCCGCTACACCCAGTGGGACTTCATCGAGATGGTCGGCAAGCACGGCGTGCCCTATCACGAGAAAAAGCTCGGCCAGCTGTTCTGCGATAACAAGTCCAGCGACATCCTGGAAATGCTCCTTGAGGAATGCCGCCAGGCCGGTGCCAGCCTGCATATGGACACCAGCGTGCAGCAGATCGAGAAGAGCGAAACCGGTTACACCCTGGACACCACCCTCGGCACGCTCGATTGCACCTCTCTGGTGATAGCCACCGGCGGCCTGTCGATCCCGACCCTGGGTGCGACCGGTTTCGGTTATCAGGTGGGCAGGCAGTTCGGCCATACCTTGCTGCCGACCCGTGCCGGACTGGTGCCCTTCACCATCACCGACCAGCTCAAGGAACTGTGCAGCGAGCTGTCCGGCACCTCGGTGGATTGCCTGGTCAGCTGCAATGACATGAGCTTTCGCGAGAACATTCTGTTCACCCATCGCGGCTTGAGCGGTCCGGCAATCCTGCAGATTTCCTCGTTCTGGCAACCCGGCGATACCGTGGAGATCAATCTGCTGCCCGACCATGACGCCGCACAGTGGCTGGCCGAGCAACAGAGCGAGCGGCCCAACAGCGAGCTGAAAACCCTGCTCGGCGAGATCTTCACCAAGAAGATGGCGAACCTGATAGCCGAGCACTGGTTCGTATCCAAACCAATGAAGCAGTACACCCATGCCGAGCTTGCCGAAATCGCCAACCGACTGGCGTGCTGGCAGGTGGTCCCCGCCGGCACCGAGGGCTATCGCACCGCTGAAGTGACCCTGGGCGGGATCGATACTCGCGAGGTGTCATCCAAGACCATGGAATCGCTGAAATCGCCGGGGCTGTATTTTATCGGCGAAGTACTGGATGTCAGCGGCCACTTGGGCGGTTTCAATTTCCAGTGGGCCTGGGCGTCGGCTTATGCGGCGGCGCAGTACGTCTGACAGATTGATAGGGATTTGGTGGGACCGGCTTTAGCCGGGAAGGCGCCGGTACAGCCAACAGATTCGTATTGCCGGATACACCGTAATCCCGGCTAAAGCCTGTCCTGCATTCGTCCTGCGTGATCTGCCCGGAATAAATTTTGCGTAAGCGATGTACAGCTCGCCTTCCGGGCTGTACATATTCGTTCAGCGAAATCGATTAACTGCGTACAAGGCTGCTTTGTTCCTCTATGGCATCGACCTCCCTGCGTCACACCTTCCGCCGTCTGTGGGCGTTGGACAAATTCAGTTACAGCGTGCGGGTGTTCATCGCCCTGACCGGCAGCATGGCGCTGTGCTGGTATCAGGATGAAATGGGATTATTAATCCCGCTGTTCCTGGGGATTATCGCCAGCGCCCTGGCCGAGACCGACGATAACTGGCAAGGCCGCCTCAACGCCCTCGCGGTGACGCTGGTGTGTTTCAGCATCGCCGCGCTGTCGGTCGAGTTACTGTTCCCCTACCCCATGCTTTTTATCGTCGCCCTGGCGGTGGCGACCTTCTGCCTGATCATGCTCGGCGCCTTGGGCGAGCGCTACGGTGCGATTGCCTACGGCACCCTGATTCTGTCGGTCTACACCATGATCGGCGTCGACCAGCGCGGCGGCGAGGTTACCGACTTCTGGCACGAACCCATGCTACTGGTGGCGGGTGCGGCCTGGTATGGCCTGCTTTCGGTGCTATGGCAGGTACTGTTTTCCAACCAGCCGGTGCAGCAGGCCCTGGCCCGATTGTTCCGTGAGCTGGGGCTGTATCTCAAGCTCAAGTCGTCGCTGTTCGAACCGATCCGCACCCTCGACGTCGAAGCCCGGCGCCTGGAACTGGCCAAGCAGAATGGCCGGGTCGTCGCAGCCCTGAACGCAACCAAGGAAATCATCCTGCACCGGGTCGGCAGCAACCGCCCCGGGTCCAAGGTCAGCCGCTATCTGAAACTTTACTTCCTCGCTCAGGACATCCACGAGCGTGCCAGCTCTTCGCACTACCCCTACAACTCCCTGGCCGAAGCGTTTTTTCACAGCGACGTGTTGTTCCGCTGCCAACGCCTGCTGCGTCAGCAGGGTTCGGCGTGCAAGGCGCTGTCGGAGTCGATCCAGCTGCGCCAGCCATTCGTCTACGACGACAGTTTTGCTGACGCCATGGAAGACCTGCACGCCTCTCTGGAGCACCTGCGCATCCAGAGCAACCCGGCCTGGCGCGGCCTGCTGCGCTCGCTACGCGCCCTGACCAGCAACCTCAGCACCCTCGACCGCCTGCTGCGCGATGCCAGCAACCCGGACGCCCTGGCCGATGCCACCGACAGCAGCCTGCTGGATCGCTCGCCACAGAACCTCAAGGACATCTGGAACCGCCTGCGCCTGCAACTGACGCCGACCTCCCTGGTGTTCCGCCACGCCCTGCGTCTGCCCCTGGCAGTCTGCGTGGGTTACGCCATGGTGCATCTGATCCATCCGTCTCAGGGCTACTGGATCATCCTCACCACGGTCTTCGTCTGCCAGCCGAGCTATGGCGCCACGCGGCGCAAGCTGGGCCAACGGATCATCGGCACAGCCATCGGCCTGACCGTCGGCTGGGCGTTGTTCGACCTGATCAGCAGCCCTTTGCTGCAATCGATGTGCGCAGTACTGGCCGGGGTGGTGTTCTTCGTCAACCGCACCACGCGCTACACCCTGTCCACGGCGGCGATCACGGTGATGATCCTGTTCTGTTTCAATCAGGTCGGCGACAGCTACGGGCTGTTCCTGCCACGCCTGTTCGATACCCTGCTCGGCAGCCTGATCGCCGGGCTTGCGGTGTTCCTGTTCCTGCCGGACTGGCAGGGTCGGCGCCTGAACAAGGTGCTGGCCAACACCCTGACTTGCAACAGTATCTATCTGCGCCAGATCATGCAGCAGTACGCTGCGGGCAAGAGCGACGACCTGGCCTACCGCCTGGCCCGGCGCAACGCCCACAATGCCGATGCAGCCCTGTCGACCACCCTGGCCAATATGCTGATGGAGCCGGGGCACTTCCGTAAGGAGGCCGATACCGGTTTCCGCTTCCTGGTGCTGTCCCACACCCTGCTCAGTTACCTGTCAGGCCTCGGCGCGCACCGCGGTACCGAACTGCCCGCCGAGATGCGCGAGCATGTGATCGACGGTGCCGGGGTCAAGCTGGCAGAAAGCATCAACGAAATCGCCCGGAGTCTGGCCGACAAACAGCCGGTGGCCATTCAGAGCGACAGCGAAGAGGCCCTGGCCACCGAGCTTGAACAGATGCCCGACGACATGGATGAAAATCAGCGTCTGGTACAGACCCAACTGGCACTGATCTGTCGTCAGCTGGGGCCATTGCGGACTCTGGCGGCGCATCTGATCAAGGAGCATGAGGCGGCTGCGGCGTAGAACCAATGGAGAACAGTGTGGGACCGGCTTTAGCCGGTCCCACAAAGTCGCCTCTGGCAAGCAGCTACAAATCATGCAACTTGAACAATCGCTCATACGTGCCATCGGCCTTCATCGCCTCAATCTCACGATCGAATTTGGCCACAATCTCGGCATAGCGAGGGTTCTTGAAGCTGACCAGGATATGCAGGTTGTTCTCGCTCAGCGGCACGGTGAGAAAATCGATCGAATCACGGACGTCAGCTGATTCGCGGGACAGGGCAAAACGTGCGGCGAACTCGTCTTCCACGGCCAGTTGCACCCGTCCTGCCGCCAGCATGCGCAAGGCCATGGAGAAACTGGCCACGGGCACTTTCTTCATGTTCGGGTTGTTGTCGAACTCGGGTGAGTAGGCGTAACCACGAACCGTAGCCACTGAATAGGGATACAGATCGGAAAGCCGGACGAAGCTGATGGAGGAGTCCTTGCGTTTGAGAAAGCCCAGACGGTTGATCAGGAACGGTTTGGAAAACAGGCCGATATGGGTGCGTTCCTCGCTGTACCAGGTATCAATCAGCACGTCGTAGCGCCCGTCACTCAAACCCAGCAGCCCTCGGGCCCAAGGTACCTGGTCGTACTCGGTGGTGTAACCGGCCCGCGCCAGAGCGGTACGGATCAAGTCTGTTGCCAGTCCGCCATTGACCAGCGAAGTATCGGCATAGGGTGCCCATGCATCACCTGCCAGTCGCAGGACCTCGGCAGAGGCGGGCTGCATGACCATCAGTGCAGCCAAAAACCCCATGGCACGAAGCAATCGGGACATGCGCGAAAATCCTTAGGCGAGCCTGAGCCCGACATCCAACTGACGAGCGTGTTGTCGCCACGCTAATGGCGATCAGCCTCTATTGAAGACGCATTCCGTGCATTGCACAACTCATAACACTGTGACCTTTGTGCGGTTCATCATGAAAAACTCCGATCCCTGACGTTGATTTTTTTCTCGTGTCGGCGTTTGTTGGGTAAGCGTGCAGATACGTTAGTATCGCGTTCAGGTTCTCCTCTGCGAGTCAGCGACATGTCAATCAAATGGATCTGCAAACACCATACCGATCTGAGCAAGGAGCAGCTCTACGCCATCCTGAAGCTGCGCTCGGAAGTCTTTGTCGTCGAGCAACAGTGCTGGTATCAGGACGTCGATGGCCTGGATCTGTCGGGTGACACCTGCCACCTGATGGCCTGGCAGGACGATCAACTGGTCGCGTATTTGCGTCTTATCGACCCAATTCAGCAGGACGGCGATGTCACCATTGGCCGCGTGGTAACAGCGCCATCAGTGCGCAGCAAGGGTATGGGTCATCAACTGATGACCCAGGCACTGGAACAGGCTGAGAAGAAATGGCCCGACCAACCGATCTATCTGTCGGCGCAGGCGCATCTACAGGGCTACTACAGCCGCTACGGCTTCAACCCCGTCGGTGAGGTCTATCTGGAGGACGAAATCCCCCATATCGGCATGCGTCGCGATCTGGAGTGATACCTCCATATCGGTGCGTTCAGGGGTAGCCCAGCACCGTTTTGATCCGGGCCAGATGCAAGGCGATCCAGTCCCGATCAATAGCGCCCCAGTCCAGAATGCGATAGCGTCCGGCATGATTGCGCGCGCCCTGCTCTTGCTCGAACACACACTCGATATCCAGATCAGCCAGGGCGGTGATGGTGTCCTGAGCCGTGCGACGCGGCATGCCGGTGACCTCCATCAGCGCCGGAACGCTGCTCGCCAGCTGACTGTCGATCAGGTAGGCCACGTACAGGCGGCGGTAAAAACTGCTTTTGGTTTTACTGACGTCCATCGTCTTGTCCCTTGAGGTCACGCCAGGTCAGGTAGACCCGCAGATCGAATTCCAGCTGGTGATAACCCGGCTGCATGTGCTCGCACAACTGGTAGAACGCCTTGTTGTGATCGGACTCCTTGAAGTGCGCCAATTCATGCACCACGATCATTTTCAGGAATTGCGGCGCGGCCTCCTTGAACAGCGAGGCAACGCGGATTTCTTTCTTGGCCTTGAGCTTGCCGCCCTGCACCCGAGAGATGGTCGAGTGCAAACCGAGGGCGCGATGAGTCAGGTCCAGTCGATTGTCGAACAACACTTTGTCGATATTCGGCGCGTTGCGCAGATGCTCCTGCTTCAACGCCAGGGCGTAGGCATACAGGGCCTTATCGCTCTGCACATCGTGGCGTTCGGAGTAACGTTGCTGTAGATAATCACCCAGCTTGCCCTGGGCAATCAGTTGACGGACCTGATCCTGCAACCCTTGCGGATAGGCTTGCAGGTATTTGAGAACGGGAGCAGTCATGGGGTCGCAAGACAAGTCATGGAAAGACGCCAGTGTACAGAAGCGGCCAATGCAACGGGATGAGCCATGAGTAAAGCCATGATCGCCAGTGCCCTGCTGCTCATCTGCACCCTGGCCCACGCCGGGATCGGCGAACAGCTAGACCGGGCCCTGCAATGGTCCGGCAACCTGCTCAATCGCTGGGGCGACGAGGACCGGGAAAAAGCCCGCAGCCAGGCCCGCAGCGCACCCCGTGGCGCCGAGCCGCAGGTACTGATCCTCCGCAGCGGCGTCGATGAATTTGGTGACCCGCGCTTTGCCAACGGCTTTACCTTCGCCGGACAAACCCTCAAGCCAGGGGACACGCTACAACGCGCCCTGGACGTCCTCGGCCCGAACTCACGCAAAGGCTATAACGGTACCCGTGTCTGGGATGCACTGGGCATTACCGTGCAGTCCGAATGGCCACATGTGCATGAATTCAATCCGACGGACAAGTACGAGGACCAGCCCATCACCTGGGTCTATCTGCACCTGAACAACAGCGGCCCCGCCGTGCTTGATGCCAGGGATACACCGGCCAGGCCATTCACTGGTTATCTGGAACTTGATCAGGTGGGCATCGACGACAAAACCACACTCAAGGACATCCGCACCCTCGCCGACCGCGAAGGCCTGCAGGGTGCCCATGCCTATCTCTATTGCAGCCAGGGGCAGGCCGACTGTTACGTTGGCGAAGTGCCGGGCAAGCCGGGGATCGAGGTGCAGTTGTATGTGAATGACGTCGGCGATATGCAAAGCACGCTACACGGGGTGATGCTCAATTTCTGAGCAGCATCCGACCTAATGTCTGTGGGACCGGCTTTAGCCGGGAAAGAGGTATCTCTGGCGAAAAAATTCGGCGGATGTACCGGCCTCTTCCCGGCTAAAGCCGGTCCCACAAAAAGCGCGCTGCGCCGATCATTCAATGGTGCTTGAGCGCGGCCCAGTTGAACGGCTGGGGAAACCGCGCCGCATCATCGGCGATCATCGGGTGCGCCACCAGGAAGCCCTGAATCAACTGGCAGCCATTCTCCGACAACCACAGGTATTGCTCGTAGGTTTCCACACCCTCGGCAATCACCAGCACATCCAGGTTGCGGCACAGTTCGATGATGCTGTGAGCCACGACTCTGTCTCGTGGTGAGTCGAGCATGCCGGCGATAAAGTGGCGGTCGAGCTTGAGGGTGTCCAGTTCCAGATTGCGCAGGTGAGCCAACGAACACTCGCCGATACCGAAGTCATCCAGCGCCACCCGCACGCCGATCTCGTGCAGCATCTGCAATTGCTTGCGGCTGTGGACAAGGTTCTGCACCAGAGAGCTTTCGGTGATTTCCACCTCCAGTTGGCCGGGCTTGAGCCCGCAGCGGTTGACCGCGCGATGCAATTCCGAGGCGAGGTTGGGCATGCTGAACTGGGTGGCACTGACGCTGATGCTGACCACCAGATCATCAGGGAAGACCTCGCCCCAGATCTGCCGCTGGGTGGCGCCCTGTTCGAAGATCCAGCCGCCAAGCTTGTTGATCAACCGGGTCTCTTCCAGCAGCGGAATGAACAGCCCCGGCGGCACATCTCCGGCACTCGGGTGTTGCCAGCGCAGCAACGCTTCGAAGCCGCGCAGGCGACCGTCGGCGATATACACCTGGGGCTGATAGACCATGGAGAAGTCCTTGCCGTCGATGGCCGTGCGCACGCTTTCTTCGAGCATCAGCCGCGAGCGGGCCCGACCGTTCATTTCCTGATCGTAGAAACGGTATTGTTGGCGCCCGGCACGCTTGGCTTCGTACATGGCGATATCAGCGGCGCGCAGCAGGCCATCGAGGTTGGAGCCGCAATCGGGATAGGTGGAGATGCCGATGCTGACGCCAAGACTGACCTCCACGCCATCGAACTGCCGACGTCCGGAAACCCGCTCGATCAGCTTCTCGGCCACCTTGGCCGCCTGTTCGGGATAGCTGAGGCCGTCGATCACCACGGTGAATTCATCGCCCCCCATACGTGCCAGAACGTCGTAGGGGCGCAGGCAGTCGCGCAGTTGCCCGGCGACCCAGAGCAATACCTGATCGCCAGCATCGTGGCCGAAAGAGTCATTGATCCGTTTGAAGCCGTCCAGATCCAGGTACAGCACCACCAGGTATTTACCGACATGGTCGTTGCGCAGCAGCATGCTTTCGACCGTCTGGTAGAAACCGCGGCGATTGAGCAGGCCGGTCAGGGAATCGGTTACCGCCTGATGCTCAAGCTGGCGATAGAGATCGCGCACCACCGACATGTCGAGAATGCTCAGCACCATGGCTTTCTGTTCGAGCGGCAACGGCGCACAGGACAATGCCACAGGCAACTGGCAACCACCCTGTGTACGCAGGATAGCGTCGTGCACGCGGTAGGTATCGGCGCTGCGGTAATAGCGATAGAACCCCGAGTCGTTCCACTCCACTACATTGGGCTCGACCAGATAATCGGTCAGTTCGGTGCCACACAGGCTCTCCACGGTGCCCTTGAGCAGACGGCAGATCGCCGGATTGGCGAAGGTGATGATGCCCTTCTCACTGACGACCAGAATGCCTTCGTCAATATTGTCCAGCACCGAGGCATTGAAGGCCCTGGCCTGTTCCAGCTCCTGACTGAGGCGTCGCAACGCACGTTGATTGTTCTGTTGTTCCAGCAGCGCTGTGACCTTGGGCCTGAGCACGGCAGGGTCGAAAGGTTTGAACAGGTAGTCGATGGCGCCGCTGGCATAGCCTTTATGCACCGCGTCCTGGGATTGTTCGTTCGCGGTCAGGAAGATGATCGGGGTCAAGCGCGTTCGCTGACTGCCGCGCATCAGGCGCGCGACTTCAAAGCCATCCATACCGGGCATCTGCACGTCGAGCAGCACCAGGTCGACGTCCTTCTCCAGAAGCACGCCCAACGCTTCAACGCCAGAGCTGGCGGTGATGATGCACCAGTCCTTTCGTTGCAGAACCGCACGCATCGTCACCAGATTTTCCGGGTAGTCGTCCACGACCAATAAAACCGAGCAGCCTTCAACTGCCTTGGGTTGCACGCATTCCATGCCGCTTCTCTATGTGGGTTATTTCACGCCAAGCCGCTCCAGACTCTGTACGAGAAGTGGCTGCGCTCGCCCATGCTGCGTTAAAGCAGGCTCGGCATGTTCATTGAGTGGATAAAACTGCGCTTGCTCGCCTGTTTTTTCCTTGCCTGGCCTTCGCTCGCCGACTTTTCGTACAGAGCCTGAGGCCCCTCATCTGAGTGAACGTCACTTTAGACCGCTCTACAGGAAACTGTAGCCAGCTAGCGAATAGCCACCTTTAAACCTCAAGCTAACCGACTAACGGTATGCTCGCACAGGCCGCGGATACGCTGCTTCTGCCAAAAATGGCGGCACTTTGACGCCATCCGTTCGACGGAACGGTATTAACAGCCCACCTGCTGAAACGTATAAGGAACACCCGCGAAGGGTGAGCCAGACGCTTCCTGCTGGCAATGAGACAGTTATAAGGCACTCAAATGATTGATATGGCTTCGTGGAACCTGAGCATCCCTGTCGGTTCGCCACCTGCCACTATCGAAACCTCGCAGCTGATGAAAGGTTACGATGGCAAATACTTCCACTCCGGCTCGGACGTGATCTGGTTCTGGGCGCCGGTAACGGGCTCACGGACTGCTAACGCGATCTACCCGCGCAGCGAGCTTCGCGAGACCTGGTCCAACGGCGAGTTGCACAACTGGCTGTACCCCGACGCCGACAACTTCCTCAACGCCACGGTGGCGGTCAACCAGGTGCCGTCATCCGGGCGCATCGTCATCGGCCAGATCCATGCTTACAACAGCACCGAACCGCTGCTGAAAGTGGAATATCAATTCAAGGACGCCACCGGGACCGGCAACATCGTGGCCAAAGTGCGCAATCGCTTCGACGACAAGCACAGCCGGGTTATCCAGATCGCCGAAGGCGTACCGATGAATGAGCCGTTCAAGTACATCATACACTTGAGCCCCGGCGGCGAACTCAGCGTCAGCGCCCGGAACATGAACTGGAGCAGCCCGATCAGCGCCACCTGGCGTGACAAGCCGCTGTACTTCAAGGCAGGGGTATATACCCAGGACAACACCGGCTACACCAGCGAAGGCGGCAAGGCCACCTTCTACCAGCTGGATATCGATCACAATAAATAAACAAGGCGTTGGAGCAAGGCTTGCCCGCGAAGGGCGCAACAAGGTCTATCTGACAAACCTTGTCCGCCTCCTCGCGGGCAAGCCTCGCTCCAACGGCCTGACGATCAGGCGTTCTTGAACTCTTTCTCTGCCGCCTCAAACCGCGCCTGCATGGCCGCCGATGGCGCCTTGCCGATCAGGCTGAACACCACGATGGCGATGCTGGCGAAGATAAAGCCGGGGATGATTTCGTACAGACCCAGCAGATTCAGCTGTTTCCACACGATCACGGTCAGCGCACCTACCAGCACACCAGCCAGGGCGCCGTTGCGGGTCATGCCTTTCCACAGTACCGAAATCAGCACCACCGGCCCGAACGCGGCGCCGAACCCGGCCCAGGCATAGCTGACCAGACCCAGTACGCGGTTATTCGGGTTGGCGGCCAGGGCGATGGCAATCAGCGCAACCAGCAGCACCATGGCGCGACCGACCCAGACCAGCTCCAACTGCGAGGCGTTCTTACGGAAGAAGGTCTTGTAGAAGTCTTCAGTCAAGGCACTGGAGCACACCAGCAACTGGCAGCTCAGGGTGCTCATGACCGCAGCGAGAATCGCCGACAGCAACACACCGGCGATCCATGGATTGAACAGCAGCTTGGCCAGTTCGATAAACACGCGCTCATGATTTTCGGTCACCGGCCCGGCGACATCAGGGTGGGCCGAGAAGTAAGCGATGCCGAAGAAACCAACAGCCACGGTGCCGCCCAGACACAGAATCATCCAGGTCATGGAAATGCGACGGGCATTGGCAATCGACTTGACCGAATCCGCCGCCATGAAACGCGCGAGGATATGCGGCTGACCGAAATAGCCCAGCCCCCAGCCCAGCAGCGAAATGATGCCGATGAAGCTTGTGTTGCGCAGCATGTCAAAGCTGTTCGGGTCCTTGGCTTCAATGGCCAGGAAGGTGGTGTCGATGCCACCAGTGGCCAGCAGCACGATGATCGGCGTGAGGATCAACGCGAAAATCATCAGCGTGGCCTGCACGGTATCCGTCCAGCTTACGGCCAGGAAACCACCGACAAAGGTGTAGGCAATGGTCGCCGCTGCACCGGCCCATAGGGCGGTTTCATAGGACATACCGAAGGTGCTTTCGAACAGCCGCGCACCGGCGACGATGCCCGAGGCGCAGTAAATGGTGAAAAATACCAGAATAACCACGGCCGAGATGATGCGCAGGACGCCGCTGCTGTCCTCGAAACGACTGGAAAAGTAGTCCGGCAGGGTCAGGGCATCGCCGTTGTGCTCGGTCTGTACCCGCAGGCGGCCCGCAACGAACAGCCAGTTGAGGTAGGCCCCGGCAATCAGGCCGATGGCGATCCAGCTTTCCGACAGCCCCGACATGTAGATGGCGCCCGGCAGCCCCATCAGCAGCCAGCCGCTCATGTCCGAAGCACCGGCCGACAGGGCCGTGACCACGCTGCCCAGGCTGCGTCCGCCAAGAATGTAGTCGGAAAGGTTATTGGTCGAGCGATAAGCCATGAGTCCGATGAGGACCATGGCGGCAATGTAGATCACAAAGGTGATCAAGGTAGGGTTGCTGACACTCATTGATTTTGCCTTGGCTTGTTTTTATAGAGCGCCGGGGTCTTTGCCACCGGCGACGTGACTGATTTTTCCCAGGGAAAACAACAGCCAATGAACGTTTCAGATCCTGTTGGCACTGAAGGCGGGCATCCTATTCAACAAGACAAACAAGGTGCAACCCCTACTTGAGAACAAGTTGCACCTTATTCACAAATAAAGTGTTGGAAGACCTTTCTTGCTCCCTTTCGGAGCAACAGGCGTTTTTTTCAGAAGAAAAAGCACTAGCTTTGTGCGGCGAGGGTCGCCGATGGTTTCGCTCGGGTTACCCGTAGGAAATTAAACTGCCAAAAACAGGTTGCACCCGGTTGCACCCCGACACATGCGCCGCTAATCTTGGGCAAAGCCGAAGCCACACCCACAGTGGCCGACATTGAGGACAACACATGGCGACCACCACCCTGGGTGTAAAGCTCGACGACCCGACCCGCGAACGCTTGAAAGCAGCAGCCCATTCGATTGATCGTACGCCGCACTGGCTGATCAAGCAGGCCATCTTCAATTACCTGGAGAAGCTGGAAGCGGGTGCAACCCTGTCGGAACTCAACGGTTCGGGTGGCAAGGACGGCGATGACATGACCGACGCGCCGGTCGATGCCGTTCACCAGTGTTTCCTCGATTTCGCCGAAAGCATCCTGCCGCAATCGGTATTGCGCGCCGCCATCACCGCCGCCTATCGCCGTCCCGAGCCGGAAGTGGTACCGATGCTGCTGGAACAGGCGCGCCTGCCCGCGCCCATGGCCGACGCCACCTACAAGCTGGCAGCGTCCATCGCGGAAAAACTGCGTAACCAGAAGAGCGCCGGCGGCCGTGCCGGTATCGTCCAGGGCCTGCTGCAGGAATTCTCCCTCTCGTCTCAGGAAGGCGTGGCCCTGATGTGCCTGGCCGAAGCGCTGCTGCGTATCCCGGACAAGGGCACCCGTGACGCTCTGATCCGCGACAAGATCAGCACCGGTAACTGGCAGCCGCACCTGGGCAACAGCCCGTCGCTGTTCGTTAACGCCGCAACCTGGGGTCTGCTGCTGACCGGCAAGCTGGTCTCGACCCACAACGAAACCGGCCTGACCTCGTCCCTTAGCCGCATCATCGGCAAGAGCGGCGAACCCATGATCCGCAAGGGCGTGGACATGGCCATGCGCCTGATGGGCGAGCAGTTCGTCACCGGCGAGACCATCGGCGAAGCCCTGGCCAACGCCAGCCGTTTCGAAGCCAAGGGCTTCCGTTACTCCTACGACATGCTCGGTGAAGCCGCCCTGACCGAACACGACGCACAGAAATACCTGGCGTCCTACGAGCAGGCGATTCACTCCATCGGCAAGGCCTCCCACGGCCGCGGTATCTACGAAGGCCCGGGCATTTCCATCAAGCTGTCGGCCCTGCACCCGCGTTACAGCCGCGCCCAGTACGAGCGCGTCATGGACGAACTGTATCCGCGCCTGCTGTCACTGACCTTGCTGGCCAAGCAATACGACATCGGCCTGAACATCGACGCAGAGGAAGCCGACCGCCTGGAGCTGTCCCTGGACCTGCTCGAACGCCTGTGCTTCGAACCGCAACTGAGCGGCTGGAACGGCATCGGTTTTGTTATCCAGGCCTACCAGAAGCGTTGCCCGTATGTGATCGACTACGTGATCGACCTGGCTCGCCGCAGCCGTCATCGCCTGATGATCCGTCTGGTGAAAGGCGCGTACTGGGACAGCGAGATCAAACGCGCCCAGGTCGAAGGTCTGGAAGGCTATCCGGTCTACACCCGCAAGGTGTACACCGACGTGTCCTATATTGCCTGCGCCCGCAAACTGCTGTCGGTACCGGAAGTCATCTACCCGCAGTTCGCTACCCACAACGCCCACACCCTGTCAGCCATTTACCATATCGCCGGTCAGAACTATTACCCCGGTCAGTACGAGTTCCAGTGCCTCCACGGCATGGGTGAGCCGCTATACGAGCAGGTTGTAGGCAAAGTCTCCGAAGGTAAGCTGAACCGTCCGTGCCGGGTGTACGCACCGGTCGGCACCCACGAAACCCTGTTGGCCTACCTGGTTCGCCGCCTGTTGGAAAACGGCGCCAACACCTCATTCGTCAACCGCATTGCCGACCAGTCCATTTCCATCCAGGAACTGGTGGCCGATCCGGTCAGCAGCATTGAGCACATGGCGACCCAGGAAGGCGGTTTCGGCCTGCCGCACCCGCGTATCCCGTTGCCACGAGATCTCTACGGCCCGGACCGCGCCAACTCCAGCGGCATCGACATGGCCAACGAACACCGCCTGGCGTCGTTGTCCTCGGCGCTGTTGGCCACGGCCCACACCGACTGGAAAGCCGGCCCGATGCTCGGCGGCACCGTCAGCGAAGGCACTGCTGCGCCAGTACTCAACCCGTCTGATCTGCGCGACGTAGTTGGCCATGCTCAGGAAGCCAGTCTGGACGACGTCGATACGGCCATCCAGAGCGCCCTCAATGCCGGGCCGATCTGGCAGGCCACGCCACCCGCCGAACGCGCCACGATCCTTGAGCGTGCCGCGGACCTGATGGAAGCCGAGATCCAGCCACTGATGGGCCTGCTGGCCCGTGAAGCCGGCAAGACCTACGCCAACGCCATCGCCGAAGTACGCGAAGCCGTGGACTTCCTGCGCTACTACGCAGTGCAGGCACGCAACGACTTCAGCAACGACGCCCATCGTCCACTCGGTCCGGTGGTCTGCATAAGCCCGTGGAACTTCCCGCTGGCGATTTTCAGTGGCCAGGTCGCCGCTGCACTCGCCGCCGGTAATCCGGTGCTGGCCAAGCCCGCTGAGCAGACACCGCTGATCGCTGCGCAAGCGGTGCGCATCCTGCTCGAAGCCGGTATCCCCGAAGGCGTGGTGCAACTGCTACCAGGTCGCGGTGAAACCGTAGGCGCCCGTCTGGTCGGCGACGATCGGATCAAAGGCGTTATGTTCACCGGCTCCACCGAAGTGGCCCGCCTGCTGCAACGCAACATTGCCGGTCGCCTGGACGCCCAGGGTCGGCCAATCCCGCTGATCGCCGAAACCGGTGGCCAGAACGCGATGATCGTCGACTCCTCAGCCCTGACCGAACAGGTTGTCATCGACGTCGTATCCTCGGCTTTCGACAGCGCCGGCCAGCGGTGCTCGGCCCTGCGCGTGCTGTGCCTGCAGGAAGATTCGGCAGACCGTGTGATCGAAATGCTCAAGGGCGCCATGGCCGAAAGCCGCCTCGGCAATCCGGAGCGCCTGTCCGTGGATATTGGCCCGGTGATCGACGCCGAAGCCAAGGCCGGCATCGAGAAACATATCCAGGCCATGCGCGACAAAGGCCGCACGGTCTACCAGATGGCGATTGCCGACAGCGAAGAAATCAAGCGCGGCACCTATGTAATGCCCACCCTGATCGAGCTGGAAAGCTTCGACGAGCTGCAACGGGAAATCTTTGGCCCGGTTCTGCACGTGGTGCGCTACAAGCGCAAGGAACTCGACGCCCTGATCGGCCAGATCAATGCTTCCGGCTACGGCCTGACTCTGGGTGTGCATACCCGCATCGACGAAACCATCGCCAAGGTGATCGACAACGTCAACGCCGGTAACGTCTACGTCAACCGCAACATCGTCGGCGCCGTGGTCGGGGTGCAACCCTTCGGCGGCGAAGGTCTGTCCGGTACCGGGCCCAAGGCTGGTGGTCCGCTGTACCTTTACCGCCTGCTGTCGACCCGCCCGGCAGATGCAATCGAACAGTCGTTCGCCCGTGGCGATGCCCTGAGCACGCCAGACGTGCGTCTGCGCGATGCCATGGGCAAACCACTGGCCGCCCTGCAAACCTGGGCCGAGAGCCAGACCCTCACGGATCTCAAGGCGCTGTGCAGCAACTTTGCCACCCAGTCGCAAAGCGGTATCACCCGCCTGCTCACCGGCCCGACCGGCGAACGCAACAGCTATGCGATCCTGCCGCGCGAACATGTGCTGTGCCTGGCCGACGACGAAACCGATCTGCTGGCACAGTTGGCAGCCGTATTGGCCGTGGGTAGCACCGCAGTCTGGCCGGAAGGCGAACTGAGTCGCACCCTGGCTGCCCGCCTGCCTAAAGAAGTACAGGCGCGCATTCAGCGTGTGGCCGACTGGACCAAGGACGAAGTGGTGTTCGATGCCGTGCTGCATCACGGCGATTCGGACCAGTTGCGCTCGGTCTGTGAGCAGGTCGCCCAACGCGCCGGTGCTATCGTCGGCGTCAATGGCCTGTCCCATGGCGAGAGCAACATTGCCCTGGAGCGTTTGGTGATCGAGCGCGCCCTGAGCGTCAACACCGCAGCTGCAGGTGGTAATGCAAGCCTGATGACCATCGGTTAAGTCATCGGCCGGTAACCGGACAACGGGGAAGAAGCTCAGGTTTCTTCCCCGTTTTTATTCAACCCTGAAGCCGGTACAGCACGCTGCTGCGCCCCACTCCACTGACCAGAATCTTGTCGTCCGCCTGTATCGCCAGGGCGTACAAGCGTTCGCCCGGCTGCCCCAACAGCACCTCGCCGCCATTGCCAAAGCTGCGGTCCTGCTCGCCATTGATCAGATAGCGCCTGACCACTGTGTCGGGGTAGAGATTGCTTGCCAGTACCACAATCCTGTCATCGGACTGCACCGCCACGTCTGAATAGGCGCCGGCAATGACGATAGGCTTGCCCGCGTTGAAGCCGACGTCCAGCTCGCCCTGCTCCGTCACCCGAATAAAACATGAGTAGATAGCGCCCTGACCGTCGTAGGCCTGAATGATCACCAGCAAACCAAAGCGGCTGGTGATCACGCGCTGAATCGACAGCAAGCGATACAGCGAATGACTCGGTGGGTAAGTAAAACGACCATTCACCCCAAACTCCGAAACAACCTCGCCGTTATCCCGGTCAAAACAACAAAGTGACAGGCTCGAGTCGGAAGAAGTCCAGGGGTGAATATCGGCGGCCACAACCAGATAACCCTGTTCGTCGGTAATGGCCAGGTCGTTGAAACGCACGTAAGTGTTATCAAGACAAAAATCCAGGGTTCCATTGTCGGCGAAACCTTCGTCCCGCTCGCCGCCGGGCAAACGGCGATACAAGGCGCCGCCGCATTTGCCGTTGTGCATGGTGCTTGAGCACAACCACAGGCAACCGCCCTGTCCCGTGGTGATCATGGGATGGGTAGTGTTGGATTTGGCGCTGGGAGCGGTCAACTGCCAGCGATTCAGGCACTGGCCCTTGGCTGTATAGCGCAGCAATTCGTCCCGGGACTTATCAGCAAAATTACCCACTAGAAACACGTCGCCACGGTCACTGCCGGCCAGGCCGGAAAATCGATGGACCGATACCCGCGCCGGTTCGCCGAGCAAGTAGCCGCCATCGGCAAAGGAGCGGTCCAGCTCTCCCGCGGGCGTTGTCCGGGCAGCGGCGAAACGGTGAGTCTTTTCATTCTTGAGCTGAATGCTGCCTATGCACAGCGAGCAATTGGACTCAAGTGCATAGACTTTACGCAATTGCGCCTCATGAAAATCACGCCCCAATAACAATCGCCCGCGATCGGCAAAATCAGGATCCAGCTCTCCTGCTGTAGAAATGGCCATGATCTTCCTCCTGATCAATTATCTGCCCTGACTTCTTTATTAATCAGCTTATACGTCGTGGTCGAAGGGCCTTGATCAATGGATGGGCGGCTGCACGCCAATTACGACAGACAGAGATGCGGCGGGTGGACCGGCCTGCTCGCGAACAAGTCGCTCCTACCCGGATCAGCGTTCTTTGATGGGCGTCGGCGTCTTTATATTGGAATACGGTCTTTGCAGGATCCTGACCGCACATGATTTGGGGCCAATCATCATCCTCATCAATCATGCTATTCACCTTTCATTCACCGACCTAGACTCACAGCATTCCAACAAAAGGTAGGCCGCCATGTCCGAGACGCTGCTCAATTCCCGCAATCTGGCTTTCGAGCTGTATGAGGTATTGGATGCCGAGTCACTGACCCGGCGCGAGCGTTTCGCCGAGCACAATCGCGAGACCTTCGATGCCGCCATTGGCACAGCCCGCGCCATCGCCGAGAAGTATTTCGCCCCGCATAACCGCAAGGCTGATGAAAACGAGCCGCGCTACGAAAATGGCGCAGCGGTGCTGATCCCCGAGGTCAAGCCTGCGGTCGATGCCTTTCTGGAGGCGGGCTTTCTCAACGCCGCACGCAGTTTCGAAGCCGGTGGCATGCAGTTGCCGACGCTGTTGTCCCAGGCCTGTTTTGCCCATTTCCAGGCCGCCAACGCGGGAACCACGGCTTATCCGTTCCTGACCATGGGCGCGGCCAATCTGATCGAAAGCTTCGGCAGCGACGAACAGAAACGCCTGTTCCTGCAACCGATGATCGACGGCCGTTTCTTCGGCACCATGGCCCTGACTGAACCCCACGCCGGCTCGTCGCTGTCGGATATCCGCACCCGCGCCGAACCCGCAGCGGATGGTACTTATCGCCTGCGCGGCAACAAGATCTTTATCTCCGGCGGCGACCATCCGCTGTCGGAAAACATCGTGCATATGGTCCTGGCCAAGCTGCCCGACGCGCCTGCCGGAGTGAAGGGCATTTCGCTGTTTATCGTGCCCAAGTTCCTGGTCAATGAAGACGGCAGCCTCGGCCCCCGCAACGATGTGATCCTGGCCGGGCTGTTTCACAAGATGGGCTGGCGCGGGACCACCTCCACTGCGCTGAACTTCGGCGATAACGGCGAGTGTGTTGGTTATCTGGTGGGCAAGCCGCATCAGGGCCTGAGCTGCATGTTCCAAATGATGAACGAGGCGCGCATCGGCGTCGGCATGGGCGCGGTAATGCTCGGTTACGCCGGTTACCTGTATTCGCTGGAATACGCCCGGGAACGCCCACAGGGCCGGCTGCCGGACAGCAAGAGCCCGGACAGCGCACCGGTGCCGATCATCCGCCACGCCGACGTCAAGCGCATGCTGCTGACGCAAAAGGCTTATGTAGAGGGCGCCTTCGACCTCGGGCTGTATGCCGCCCGGCTATTCGACGACACCACTACCGGTGAGACCGAGGAGGTGCGTCAGCAGGCCCATGAACTGCTGGACCTGCTGACGCCCATCGTCAAATCCTGGCCCTCGGAGTTCTGCCTCAAGGCCAACGAGTTGGCGATCCAGATCCTCGCCGGTCACGGCTACACCCGTGAATACCCGGTGGAGCAGTACTACCGCGACAACCGCCTGAACCCGATCCATGAAGGTACACACGGTATCCAGTCCCTCGACCTTCTGGGGCGCAAGCTCGCGCAAAACGGTGGTGCCGGGCTCAAGCAACTGTTGCGCCTGATTGCGGGCACTGCCAAGCGGGCCCAGGGCTATCCGGGCCTGGATGCCCTGCGCCAGCCTCTGGAACAACTGGTGGCACGCCTGCAAGCCGTGACACTCGGCCTGCTTGGCGACCTGAGCCAGGGCAAGGTCAACTCGACCCTGGCCAATTCGGCGCTGTATCTCAAGGTCTTCGGCCATACCGTGATCGGCTGGCGCTGGCTGGAGCAGGCGATTCACGCCGAACAGGGCATGGCCAGGGGCAACCCGGCAGACACGGACTTCTATCAGGGCAAGTTGCAGGCGGCGCGCTACTTCCTGACCTGGGAAATCCCCGGCTGCCATCACGAACTGGCGATTCTGGAAAGCCGTGATGATGTTTGCCTGGGCATGCAGGAAGGCTGGTTTTAATAGCGCAGGCCAGCGGGTTGCAGCGGGAAAAATCGCTCTACCAGTACACTGCCTTCCTCGCCCAGTTTCGCCGCGTACTGCTCGCGACTGAAGGGCTCGCCGGTGCGCATGTCATAGAGCCTGTGCCAGACCTTGGGCTGGGGGATTTCGGTGATGCGCACCCTGATGAAGCGGTAGTTGAGCCCTGTCACCTGTTGAATGCCGTCGATCAGGAAGTAATGGCCGGGCAGGAAGATCGATTCGACTTCCTCCTGATCCGTGGAAAAGGGCGCGATGGGTGTGGCGCCCAGGTAGTGTTTTTCCGGCAGTTCGAATACCACAGACGTGTCATCAAAGATGATCGCCTCGCCGCTGAGGGCGAAGTCAGGCGAATTGCGGCCCGCCTGACTGCTGCAGAACGCTCGGGCCAGGTAGGGATTTTCGCTGAATGAGCTGATATCGGTGTTGACCAGCACGTCGCCGGCCCTGACACCGCTATTACGGAAAAAACTGCCAGAGGTGCCGCGCACGCCGTTGCCACCGCGGTACAGCGTGACGTTGTTGTTATGCCCGACCGCTTGCAGGTCGTCTGCCAGCTCTTCGATCAACCGGGCCTGCCCCGGGCCTGAAGGCACACCCGTGCGCAGATAGTTGTTGAATGCCAAGTCCTCGCTCGTATACAGCTTGATACGCCCGCCGACATAGCGCCCGTCTGCGGTCTTGAACACCCGATGCACATCGCCCCAGGCATCGATGTAGATTTCATCGGCGCTGGCATCCCGGCCAATGCGCCCGCCTGGCTCGACCTCAGGCAGGTTGATGGCCGCTTCCTGACGGGCCAGCCCCAGTTGCGACTGCAAGGTCTCGTCCGGCAAATTGAACTGCATGAACACATCCCAGAACGCCGAACGTACCGACCTGATCTGGCCGGGTCCTGCGCCGATGGCCAAATCGCCTGCAACCGGCACCAACTCCCACTCATCCAGCGTATTGAGGCGTACCGCAAGGGCCGCGCTGCCCCCCGGCTCGTCCGGATCGACAATGCTCCAGTGGCCGGCCTCTTCGCTGTAACCCACCCGATAGGGCATGTCATCGAGGTTGATCCAGGTTTCGCCGTTGGCCAGCTGCTGCACGCCGCGCATGTGCCCCAGGATATGCGTGGGCTCGGCATTGAGCACTACATTACCTTCGAGCCCCGACAGGTCACTGGTAGAGCTGAATTCGAACGTCACGCCGACATCATCGGCCACCGGCAAGACAGCCTGTCTGGCTGCGCTGACTGCGGCAGCCCTGCTCAGGCCCGCCAGCACCGGCAGATTGAACACCAGGAAAATCGAATTGAAGATGGCGCCGATCAAACCGGCCTTGCGCTCCCTGGCATTTTTACCGTGGATGGCCTGGTCAACATGCAATGCGACGTTGGCAATCCCGGCCCCCACCAGCGTCAGCGCCACCGGCCAGCCCAGCGGGGCGAAGCTGCCGAGCACCGTGATACAGGCACTCAGGTAGCCCATCCACATGCGCTTGCGCAGATCGCTATTGGTCGTCATCAGAACCTGGGCATCGCTGAGCATTTGCTGTTGCGCAACGTCGCGTAGATATTCGAAGACATCGCCACTGATGATCCTGTCGGCGCTGTTCACGAGGTTCTGCCCGGCATGCCAGGGTGTAGCAACGATCTGCCGCAGAGTCTCGTCGAACGTATCGCCATGCAGCCGCCTTTGCCCATCGGTGCGCAAAAACATCGCCTTGAAGGCATTGCGGGCTGCCGCAGAAGTCAGGCGCGAGCGCACCCAGCGATACAACTCGCGCTGAGAGGCAAAGATATAGAACACCTGGGCATCCCCAGGCAGATAAAGAACCTGCCAGCCATTGCCGACGATACGGAAACTATCGCTGCACACGTGGCCGCCAATATCGAAAGTGTGCAGGGACACACCCGGCCCGGTATGGAGGGTGACTTGCAGCGCATGCAGGGTCATGACCGGCTGCAACGTGCCGACCACGGCGCCGGTCAGCTGCTTGAACTGCGGCACAGTAAGGCCGCCCACGCGCAATTGATGACCGGCTGCGGCGAGAAAGCGGGAACGGGCCAGGGTGCAGAAGGTGTTGCCGTGTTGCGTCCAGAAGTCATTGATTCGCTCATGGAACAGGGCGCTGAAATCCAGCGCCCAGAAATCCGTCAGGACCTGCTGCGGCAACAGCGCCACTTCGTTGCGCTCATCGTAAACGCCGTGCAGCGGTCCGTCGGTGTAAAAGCCGCCGTAAAGGGAGAGCTCGTCGCTGGCCTGCTGATCATGGGCCGAGAAGCGATGCAGCATCAGTTCGACAAAAGTCATGGACTCTACCGGCTCCCCGGCGTGCTGCCAGCCGGTGAAGGTCCTCGGGCTGCTGGCGGCGCTGGCAAAGCGGTGCCAATAGACTTTATCCGGATCCAGTCGCCTGCCAGTGTGACGCTGCAACAGCTTGCCCGCTTCGGCATAGGCCACGCCGTGCACGTCCGGGTAATCGTCGACGAACTGCCGCGCCATCTGCTTGAGGCGCTGTTCGTCACGGACATAACGCACATCGGCGGTCCCTTGGGTAAAACTGAACGAGGGCTCGATTTGGGGGCGATGCATGGTGCTTTCCTTTGTAGAGAGAAAGGCATGCACGTGAGCAGATTGAGCGAGGGGGCAAGCGGTAATTATTCATATCCAGCTAGCGAAAATCCGTGGGACCGGCTTCAGCCGGGAAGAGGTCGGCCTATTCATCCCATCTTTATTGCCCAGACATACCGCCTTCCCGGCTAAAGCCGGTCCCACAGACGCACGATCTTCTGATTAATCATTAGCAATGCTTTGACAGCGAACCAATTCAACAGGTTAGAATCCCTTGGCACGTTGACTGCATGGTCTATCCGTGTGCGTTAACCCCTTTCGTTGTTTATGGAGTACCGCCTTTGGATGCCACCACCATCAACAGCCTGTTCCTGATCGGCGCGTTGCTGGTAGCGGCGAGCATTCTGGTCAGTTCTCTGTCTTCGCGCCTCGGCATCCCGATTCTGGTCATTATCCTCGCTGTAGGCATGACTGCTGGCGTGGACGGCGGCGGCATCGTCTTCGACAACTATCCAACCGCCTACCTGGTGGGCAACCTCGCCCTCGCAGTGATCCTGCTCGACGGCGGCCTGCGCACGCGAGTGGCCAGTTTCCGCGTGGCGCTGTGGCCGGCGCTGTCCCTGGCCACCATCGGCGTGCTGATTACCACCGGCCTGACCGGTCTGGTTGCGGCCTGGCTGTTCGATCTGAACCTGATCCAGGGTCTGCTGATTGGCGCCATCGTCGGTTCCACGGATGCCGCTGCGGTATTCTCGCTGCTTGGCGGCAAGGGCCTGAACGAACGGGTCACCGCCAGCCTGGAGATCGAATCCGGCAGCAACGACCCCATGGCCGTATTCCTCACCGTGACCCTGATCGACATGCTCGCCAGCGGCGAAACCGGTCTGCACTGGAGCCTGCTCGGCCATCTGGTGCGGGAGTTCGGCATCGGCGGCATCATCGGTCTGGGCGGCGGCTGGCTGATGCTGCAGCTGGTCAACCGGATCAATCTGGCTGCCGGTCTTTATCCGATTCTGGTAATTGCGGGCGGCCTTGCGGTATTCGCCCTGACCAACGCCATCCATGGCAGCGGCTTCCTTGCCGTGTACCTGTGCGGCCTGGTCATGGGCAACCAACCCATCCGCAGCCGCCACGGCATCCTGCATATGCTCGACGGCATGGCCTGGCTGGCGCAGATCGGCATGTTCCTGGTACTGGGCCTACTGGTCACCCCCCATGACCTGCTGCCCATCGCCCTGCCCGCCCTGGGCCTGGCGCTGTGGATGATTCTGGTGGCGCGGCCGCTGTCGGTGCTGGCCGGCCTGCTGCCCTTCAAAGCTTTCCATGGTCGCGAAAAAGCGTTTATCGCCTGGGTCGGCCTTCGCGGAGCGGTACCCATCATTCTGGCGGTGTTCCCGTTGATGGCCGGGCTGCCCCATGCGCAGCTGTATTTCAACCTGGCGTTCTTTATCGTGCTGGTCTCGCTGCTGGTACAGGGCACGAGCCTGCCGTGGGTGGCCAAGCTGCTGAAAGTGACCGTCCCGCCAGAGCCTGCGCCGATTTCTCGCGCGGCCCTGGAAGTGCACGTCACCAGTGAGTGGGAACTGTTCGTCTATCGCCTTGGCGCCGAGAAATGGTGCATAGGCGCCGCCCTGCGCGAATTGAAGATGCCCGACGGTACGCGGATCGCCGCGCTGTTCCGTGGCCAGCAACTGCTGCACCCTTCCGGTAGTACGGTGCTGGAAGTCGATGACCTGCTCTGCGTCATCGGTCATGAACACGACCTGCCAGCCCTGGGCAAACTGTTCAGCCAGGCGCCGCAACGTGGCCTGGATCTGCGTTTTTTCGGCGACTTCGTCCTCGAAGGCGATGCGCAACTGGGTGCGGTTGCGGCCCTGTATGGCTTGAAACTCGACGGTCTGGACCCGCAACAACCGCTGAGCCAGTTCATCGTGCAGAAGAACCGCGGCGAACCGGTTGTAGGCGACCAGATCGAGTGGAACGGCACAATCTGGACAGTTGCGGTCATGGACGGAAACAAAATTCTAAAAGTCGGTGTCAGATTCCCCGAAGGAAGCCGCCCGGGTCCCGGGTTATTCCTCTAAAACGCTCTATTGCGGGTAGGAGCGAATTTTGTGGAAGCTCTGAGGGAGCGAATTCATTCGCGAAGGCGGGGGGTTCAAACAACGGAGCTACTTCGACTGTACGGCCCTCTTCGCGAATGAATTCGCCCCCACAGAATTCGCCTCCAGTTGATTGGTACTCGGTATTTGTCCTGAAACACCAACACGCCCTACACTCCCTTTTCTTGCCTAGCTCGACCGGTGTCTATCTTGTCCTTGCGTACCCTGTTTACGGCCTTGCTGTTCGGATTTTGCCTGTCCACCTTCTCCGCCCTGGCGGCCGATCCGCCTTCTCGCGATGCCGTCCAGCAAAGCCTGGACAAAATCGCTGATCGCAAACTCGCCGACGCCGATCAGAAAGCTTTGCAGCAGGTGCTGGAACAGACCCTGAGCTTCATCGATGCCCAGCAGGACAGCGGGCAGAAGCTTAACGACCTCAAGCAGCAGTTGAGCCAGGCGCCCAAGCAGACCACCGACAACCAGCGCGAACTGGCCAGGCTCAAGGAAGCCAAGACCACACCGGTGGCGCAGCGCTATGGCAACCTTGATGTGCCGCAGCTTGAGCAGATGCTGGCCCAGCGCGGCGCGCAGCAGAGCGATCTGCAAAAGGCCCTCAACGACGCCAACAGCCTGACCATCACCGCCCAGACCCGCCCCGAACGGGCACAGGCCGAGATCAGCGCCAATCAGAACCGCATCCAGCAGATCAACATGCTGCTCAAGGCTGGCAAGGACAACGGCAAGCTGCTCAACGCCGACCAGCGCAACCTGCTCAATGCCGAACTGGCTTCGATCAACGCACTGAACCTGTTGCGGCGACAGGAACTGGCAGGCAACAGCCAGTTACAGGATCTGGGTAACAGCCAGCGTGACCTGCTGACGGAAAAAACCGCGCGCATGGATCAGGAAATTCAGGACCTGCAAACCCTGATCAACGACAAGCGCCGGGCACAGTCGCAGAAAACCGTCACTGAGCTGTCCTTGGAAGCGGAAAAATCCGGCGGCAGCAGCCTGCTGGCCAGTGAAAGCGCGGCCAATCTCAAGCTCTCCGACTACCTGCTGCGCGGCACCGACCGCCTCAACGAGCTGACCCAGCAGAACCTCAAGGCAAAGCAGCAACTCGATGCCCTGACCCAGAGCGACCAGACCCTGGACGAGCAGATCAGCGTGCTGCGCGGCAGCCTGTTGCTGTCCAAGATTCTCTACAAGCAGAAGCAGGCCCTGCCGCATCTGGTCCTGGACAAGGGCCTGGCCGACGAAATCGCCGATATCCGCCTGTACCAGTTCGACATCAACCAGCAGCGCGAGCAAATGAGCAGCCCCACCGCCTACGTCGACAAGCTGCTGACGACCCAGGCGCCTCAGGACGTTACCCCGGCCCTGCGCAAGACCCTGCTCGACCTGGCAACCACGCGCAGCGACCTGCTCGAACGGCTGAACCGCGAACTCAGCGCCCTGCTCAACGAATCCATCACCTTGCAGTTGAACCAGAAACAACTGGTCAGCACCGCCATCGGCCTGCGCACCACCCTCGACGAGCAGATGTTCTGGATCCCCAGCAATAAGCCGCTGGATCTGGAATGGCTGCAAGGCATCGGGCCGCGTCTGCAGAAACAGGTCACGACGCTGCCGTGGACATCCAGCGTCACGGAACTGGCCGACGGCCTGATCCAGCGCCCGCTACTGTTCCTGCCGTTGCTGTTGGTGATTGGCGTACTGACCTGGAAACGCAATGCGCTCTATCACAAGCTGACACGCCTGCACGCCAATATCGGCCACTTCCGCCGTGACAACTGGTGGCAAACCCCGTTGGCGCTGTTGATCAACGTATTGCTGGCCATGCCGGTGGCGTTGGCCCTGGCCCTGTGCGCCTATGCCCTGCAGGTCGACGCCCGTGGGCAGAACGCCAATATGGGTGCGGCGCTGCTGCAACTGGCTCTGGCCTGGCTGGTGTTCTACACCGCCTATCGAACCCTGGCACCGGACGGTGTCGCGCAACTGCATTTCCGCTGGGAGAAAGTCCAGGTCGAGTTCCTGCGCGGCTGGATCCGCCGCCTGGGCCTGGTGGTACTGGCGCTGGTAACGGTCGTCGCCGTGGCCGAACACCAACCCGCCGCCCTGGCTGACGATGTGATCGGTATTGGCGTGGTATTGACCTGCTATGCGCTGATGACCTGGCTGCTCAGCCGCCTGCTGCTGGCAAGCCCCAACCATCACAACGCCTCACTGTTTCGCAAGGCGATGGCCCTGGCGTTCACCGCCCTGCCTGTGGCGCTGTTCCTGGCCGTGTGCTTCGGCTACTACTACACCGCCCTCAAACTCAGCGATCGTCTGATCGACACCCTGTACCTGATCATGCTCTGGCTGGTCATCGAAGCGACTTTCGTTCGCGGCCTCGGCGTCGCAGCCCGGCGCCTGGCCTACCAGCGTGCACTGGCCAAGCGCCAGGCAGCCAAGGAAAGCGGTGACGGCGAAGGCGTCATTGAAGAGCCGACTCTGGATATCGAACAGGTCAACAGCCAGTCCCTGCGCCTGATCCGCCTGGCCCTGCTGGCCGGCTTCGTCGGCGCGCTGTACTGGGTCTGGGCCGATCTGATTTCGGTGTTCTCGTATCTGGACAACATCACCCTCTACGAATACACCAGCGGCACCGGCGCTACCATGAGCATGGTGCCCATCAGCCTCGGCGACCTGATCGGCGCAGCGGTAATCATCGCCATTACCTTCGTCCTGGCCGGTAACTTGCCAGGGCTTTTGGAAGTATTGGTGCTGTCGCGCCTGAACCTGGCGCAAGGCAGCGCCTACGCCACCACCACCTTGCTGTCCTATGCCATCGCCGGAATCGGCTTCGTCTCGACCCTGTCCACCCTGGGCGTGAGCTGGGACAAGCTGCAATGGCTGGTCGCGGCACTGTCCGTGGGCCTGGGTTTCGGCATGCAGGAGATCTTCGCCAACTTCATCTCCGGCATCATGATCCTGTTCGAGCGCCCGGTACGGATCGGCGACACCATCACCATCGGCAACCTGTCGGGTACGGTGAGCAAGATCCGCATCCGTGCCACCACCATCACCGACTTCGACCGCAAGGACATCATTGTCCCGAACAAGACATTCATTACCGGACAATTGATCAACTGGTCGCTGACCGACACAGTGACCCGGGTCACCCTCAAGGTCGGTGTCGACTACGGCTCGGACCTGGACCTGGTGCGTACCCTGCTGCTCAAGGCAGCCAAGGACAATCCGCGTGTACTCAAGGATCCGGCGCCGATCGTCTACTTCCTCAATTTCGGCGAAAGCACCCTGGACCACGAACTGCGCATGCACGTGCGCGACCTGGGCGACCGTAACCCGGTGATCGACGAGATCAACCGCTTCATCAACCGCGAGTTCAAGAAAGAGAACATCAACATCTCCTTCCGGCAGATGGAGGTCTACCTCAAGAACCTGCACGGCGAGGAATACAAGCTGGTGCCGCTCAAGGAAGGCACTCCCGAAGCCATGCCAGTCACTAAAGAGGCGCCGATCAAACCCGCGCCCAAGGATGCCCCGGAGCCACCGGAACTGCGCCTGGACTGATTAGTCAGTGGACGCGGCAGGGTTAACCCCAGCAAAATGCTCGGACATTTTGCTGGAGGTGGCCTTTGAAAGCCCTCGACGAACTGACCTTCGACAATCGCTTCGCCCGCCTGGGTGACGTTTTCTCCACCTCGGTACTGCCCGACCCCCTGGCCGAGCCACGCCTGGTCGTGGCCAGCGATGCGGCCCTGGCGCTGCTTGATCTGCAACCAGCGCAGGCCGAAGAAACCGTATTCGCCGAGATTTTCAGCGGGCACAAGCTTTGGGCCGATGCCGACGCCCGGGCCATGGTCTATTCCGGCCATCAGTTCGGCTCCTACAACCCGCGCCTGGGCGATGGCCGCGGCCTGTTGCTGGGTGAGGTGTATAACGAGGCGGGCGAGCATTGGGACCTGCACCTCAAGGGCGCCGGTCAGACGCCGTTCTCACGCATGGGCGACGGTCGCGCCGTATTGCGCTCGTCCATCCGCGAGTTCCTGGCCAGCGAAGCCCTGCACGCCCTGGGCATTCCCAGCAGCCGTGCGGCCTGTGTCATCGGCTCCAGCACTCCGGTCTGGCGCGAGAAACAGGAACAGGGCGCCATGCTGCTGCGTCTGGCACCCAGCCACGTGCGCTTTGGCAGCCTCGAATATTTCTACTACACCAAGCAGCACGACCATCTGAAAACCCTGGTCGATCACGTGCTCAACCTGCACTACCCGCAATGCCTGGAACAGCCGGAGCCGTATCTGGCGATGTACAAGGAAATCGTCGAGCGCAACGCCGAGCTGATCGCCAAGTGGCAGGCCTATGGCTTCTGCCATGGCGTGATGAACACCGACAATATGTCGATCCTGGGCATTACCTTCGACTTCGGCCCATTTGCCTTTCTCGATGACTTCGACCAGAACTTCATCTGCAACCATTCTGACCACGAAGGCCGCTACTCCTACAGCAACCAGGTGCCCATCGGCCAATGGAACCTAAGTGCTCTGGCCCAGGCCCTGACGCCGTTCATTGAAGTGGATGCCCTGCGCGAAGCCATCGGTCTGTTCCTGCCGCTGTACCAGGCTCACTACCTGGACCTGATGCGCCGCCGCCTTGGCCTGACAACAGCGCAGGATGGCGACGAAATGCTGATCAGCCGCCTGCTCAAACTGATGCAGAACAGCGGTGTGGACTACAGCCTGTTCTTCCGCCGCCTGGGCGAGCAACCCGCCGCCGACGCCGTGCGCCAATTGCGCGATGACTTCGTCGACATGCGCGGCTTCGACGTCTGGGCCGACGACTACCAGAGCCGCTGCGCCCA
Source organism: Pseudomonas sp. Pseusp88 (assembly GCF_047303955.1). Classification (NCBI taxonomy): domain Bacteria; kingdom Pseudomonadati; phylum Pseudomonadota; class Gammaproteobacteria; order Pseudomonadales; family Pseudomonadaceae; genus Pseudomonas; species Pseudomonas sp. Pseusp88. The sequence continues at coordinate 94,602 of NZ_JBGLYM010000019.1, forward strand.
GGAAGACCAGGGCAGCGACGCCGAACGCCGCACCCGCATGCACGCCGTCAACCCCCTGTACATCCTGCGCAACTACCTGGCCCAACAAGCCATCGAAGCTGCCGAAGGCGGCGACTACGAAGAAGTCCGTCGCCTGCACCGCGTGTTGTGCAATCCGTTCACTGAACAAACCGATATGGAGCGCTATGCCCAGCGGCCGCCGGATTGGGGCAAGCATCTGGAGATCAGTTGTTCGTCGTGAATAGCTGATTGGGCACAGGTTGCGTAGGCAGGGCACGTAAGCAAATCCTGTGGGAGCGAATTCATTCGCGAAGAGACCAATACACCCGACACCTTTGCATGGCCTGTATTACCGCTTTCGCGAATGAATTCGCTCCCACAGAGTTCACCGGTCGCCAGCCAGCCGGCGCCTACGCCTTGATCTCTTTTGCATCGTCGATCCTGACGGCAGGTGATGGATTTTCACCGCCCGCCACATAAATGGGGAGTTTTCTGTTCATGCGCGCGAGCACTTCGATCAGGGTCAGCATGGGTTGATCTTTCTTGCCGGATCTCTGTGCTTCAAGGTCCTCTTCAATAAAACGCAGATTATTGGCCTCGTAGTCAGGGTGATGCATTGCCTGCTCAATCTTTGGCAAAGCCCGGTAATGGGCAACGCAGGCTCTGTAGAAGTTCGGGGCGCCACCAGTCTGGCTTCTCTCGAGCTGAGCATCGGCCAATACTCGTTCACGCCATGGCCGCTCGAGCTGCTTGATGCCGACCTTGGCGGCGTCCCGTTCGTTGAGGGTATAGCCGCCATGCTCGTCATAAACAATCAAGGTCAACTGCTCACGGGACAGCCCTGCAAAAGGATTGATGACACGTGAATCGGCTTGATAATTATTGGCTACAAAGCGGGTTGCCTGGACCGCACGCTCCAGCCGCTCGGGATCATCCGTGTCAGGCACTTCCTGAGCGCGCCTGGCTTTTATTTCCGGCGCACAACCGTTCGACACTTTATATCCAATCTCGCGACCCAGCTCCCCCAGTTGCTGGCGACTTAACGTGCTGTCCCGGATTCGCGCGCGCTCGGCGCTTTCGCTCAATTGGCGGGCAAGGCTGGAAAGCTTTGGGGTGGCAGACAAGGCCTCGGTGCACTTGGAACCTGCACTTTTTTCAACGCCAGCACTGGAAACTTTGGCAAGTGTCATTACGACAGATCCAATTGATCTATCTAGTTGAATACCATTAGTCATTTCGACCTCCCTGGAAAGAAGGCCTGAGCATTCGTTGCGAATGCCCAGGCAATAACATTACTGCATGGTGAATTCGACAGACCAATTGTGAGAGGCATAATCGACAGAGGTAATTCTGACATCACATTGAGCACCGCCTCCGGCTACTGCACTCTTATTCCACTTAGGGGTGCGTACGCCATTGGTAAATGCTTTTGTGTAGGTCGTGGAAAACCGGCAAGTCTTGCTGCCCATCCGATAATCGACGACCGCGTAGCCCATATCCGGGGACACACTGCTGCGCACGCCATAAGCGCTCTGAGTTCCGGATTCCACCTCGCTATCGGGCTTGGGACTCGCATTGGTATAGGTCATCGTGCCATTACTACCCACCGCACTATAATACGCCCTTTCGCCGCCATTATTTTTAAATGTCACATTGACTTGCGGCCCTGCCCAAGCAATCCCGTATGCAAATACAACCCCGACACAAGTAGCCAATTTCAATTTATTACAACGGTTCATGTTGAACACCTTTTTACTTAAAGAATGCAAAAAGGCTATCGCGATAAAACAGATGCAAACAACTCCTCGAACGGATAGTCCGAAAGGAAAAACACCCGTGAGCCCGACTTTAGCCGGAAAACCGCACTCCCGGCTAAAGCAGCCCCCACAGACTACTTACAACATGTAAGACCTAATAACCCGACACTGTAGGAATAATCTGATATTTCTTTAACATATTGTTCTCTCCAACTTCTCCGCCTATCCTCGCCGCCGTCACGGATATCCCGTGATCAGGTTTGACGGCCTGAAAGCAATTGAGTGAAAAACAGGTCTGTTATGGCTGCTATACGTGGGGCGCCCTCAAAGTGCGCCGGTTTTTTCACTCAGTTTCACCGGTCCGTCAACCTGCGTATAGCTGCCACCCCTCACAAGGGTGGCCGCCAACCAAGGACAGGCCCATGAATCAACCTCCAACCACTCTGCATACCCCTTTCGGCAATGTCTTCGCCGTGCAATCCGGCGTTCCCGTGCGCGATGCCCTGGAGCAACTGGCCCAGGTACTCGGCCATACCCAGGCACTGTGCGCTGAAGCGGTGGATGCCGATCTGCGTCAGATGCGTTCGCTGGTCGCCATGATCAACCGCGAACTGGAGATGGGTGGGGGCCTGCTCGAAGCTTCATTGCGTGCATTCAACGGTTGATATCCCGTGGACGCGGCTCCAGATAAGGGGCAATGCCCTTTTCCGACACCGGAGCCGCTCATGTCCGATCCTCTGATTATTCCCTGCCCCCACTGTAACGGCCTCAATCGCATCCCCAATGAGCGCCTGGCCGACCAGCCCAAGTGCGGGCGCTGCAAGCAGCCGGTGCTGCTCAATACCCCGTTCAACCTGACCCAGGGCGACTACGCCAGTCAGATCAAGGGCGACCTGCCGCTATTGGTGGACGTCTGGGCAGAATGGTGTGGGCCGTGCAAGTCCTTTGCACCAACCTTCGAACAGGCTGCCCGGCAACTGTCGGGGCGCTGCCGACTGGCCAAGCTGGACAGCGAAGCCAATCAGCAACTGTCGGCGCAACTGGGCATTCGCTCGATCCCCAGCCTGATCCTGTTCAAGAACGGGCGGGAAGTGGCGCGGCAGAGCGGCGCGTTTCCGTTGCAGCAATTGATGGCCTGGCTGGGTAGCCAAGGTATTCATTGATCGCTCCAACGGTCATAAACCCAGAGTTGTTGGAAAATAGAAGCAAGGCCAGAGAGTTAGCCGATTTTTCTGTAGGACTTGTCCTATTCCACTTTTCGACGCCCACGCCGCCCCGGTTTGCCCCTAGCATCGCGATTTCCGACTCAACCATGGGTATCAATCGTTATGTCTTATGCAGTCAGGGAAGGCGACCCCACCAGCACCGGCGGATTTATCATGAGCGCTTCGTCCAGCCATCTGGTCGATCTGCAACGGGTCGCGCGGATGGGCGATCCGGTGTGGTGCGCGGCATGCCAGAGCGTCGGTTATGTCGCCCAGGGCAACCCCACCTTTGTCGATGAATTCGTCGCCGTATGCACCCACGGCAATGTGGTGAAATGCGCCTGCATGCCGGGCAGCCATACCGTGATCGCCACGCAACAGGCCCTCAGCGCCGATATGGAAGCCACCATCGAAATCCCGCAGGACCTGGCCGAAAAGGCGCAAAAGGAGGCCGAGCGCATCAATCGGGACATTCGTGAAGGGACGTTCAACCCCAAGACGCTGTCGCCGTTTGGGCAACGTCTAAACGTCGAGCGCCAGTAGCGGTGAGCGATTGTGGGAGCGAATTCATTCGCGAAGAGGCCGGTAAACTCGACACATTTGTGTCGCCTCAAACCACGCCTTCGCGAATGAATTCGCTCCCACAACCCCCAGCATTTGCTTCAAAAGAACCACGGCGTGTCAGATCGCTTGACTGGAACCAAGCCCGCTAATCAACGCTGCGCGTTGGTTTCCAGCCAGTGATGCAACTCCACGAACTGCTGGGTCAGCTTGTGCCGCGGGTCCAGATGAATCAGCGGTGTACTGGCCTCATGGGACTCGCGCATCTTCACTGAGGCGTTGAGGTACACCGGCAATACCGGCAAGCCTTCGGCAATCAACTCGTCGAGCATCTGCTGGGGCAGGCTGGCCCGGGGTTGGAACTGGTTGACGATAATGCCTTCCACTTCCAGGCCTTCGTTGTGATCTTCCTTGAGTTCGTCGACTTCCTTGATCAGGCCGTACAGGGCCTGACGGGAAAAGCTGTCGCAGTCGAACGGAATCAGTACTCGATCAGCGGCGATCAGCGCCGAAACGGCGTAGAAATTCAAGGCTGGCGGCGTATCAAGGTAGATGCGTTCGTATTCACCATCCAGCTCATCAAGCAACTTACGCAGCTTGTTGATCTTGTGCTTGGCCTCAAGCTTGGGTTGCAGGTCGGCAAGCTCGGCAGTGGCGGTGACCACATGCAGATTGTCGTAGGGGGTTTCGTAGATATCCACATGGTTTTTCTTGCCGAACCCTGCGGACAGGGTCTGCTTGAAGAAATCGGCAATACCCATGGGAATGTCATCGCCCGTCAGCCCCGTGAGGTACTGGGTGGAGTTGGCCTGGGCATCGAGATCAATCAAGAGCGTGCGATACCCCTCATGAGCGCTGACCGCCGCCAGATTGCAGGCGATGCTGGACTTGCCGACACCTCCCTTCTGATTGAAAACCACGCGACGCATGGATCGACCTCCCTGTTGCATGAATACGATGAAAGAGGCCGAGTCTAAGCAATGCTCATGACAAGGGCGAGCACTTGCCGGCCAAGACAAAGAATAATCCGACCGATGCGGTCGTCTACTTCCTACATTTGCTCCCTTACAAATTGCTACTATTCGCCGCCACCGGGATAATTCCCGCCACCAGGCCAATTTGCCGCACCCAGGATTGATGACTGGTCAGCCGCCCGGCAGCACCGCAGTAGCAACAAGAAGTAGCCCACAGGGGCGGGATGAGAATTTGATCACCTTCAACATCGCACAATGGCGCGCCTGGGCACCCGGTCTGGCGAGCGTCGAACAGTGGCAGCAGTGGTGCCAGCAGCCCACGCATCTGCACAACAGCGATGAGGCCCCGGACGTATCGTTCCTGCCGGCCATGCAGCGCCGACGCCTGGGGCGTCTGGCGCGCATGGCCTTTGCCGTGGGCTGGCCTTTGGCCGAAGGCCATGAGCGCCTGCCGCTGGTATTTGTCTCGCGTCACGGCGAAACCCCGCGCACCTTTGAAATCCTCTGCGACGTGGCCAATAGCGAACCACTTTCACCGACCCAGTTCAGCCTGTCGGTGCATAACGCGGTGATTGGCCTGTGGTCGATCCTGCGTGGCGAAACCAGCGAAATGACCGCATTGGCCGCCGATGGTGATGGCCTGGAACACGGCGTGTTCGAAGCTGCCGCGCTGCTGGCCGAAGGCGCCGCCGCCGTGTTGCTGATCATTACCGAAGAACAACCACCGCAAGCCTATTCACAGTGGATCGACGACGTGCCCTTCCCCTATGCCGTTGGTCTGCTGCTGACTCCCGGCACGGACTGGAGTCTGTCACTCAACAGCATCGATGACAGTCCCTGCGAAGAAGAGCTATCGGGCAGCCAGTGGCCAAACGCCCTGAACCTGCTGCGCACCCTGAACAGCGCTCAAAGCGTGTGCCGACACTCATGGAAAAGACGAGTATGGAACTGGCAACGCAGCCATTGAGCAAACGCCGCGACGCCTACTACTGGCGCCTGCTGGCCACCGCCCTGTGCTTTTTCCTGTTCGGGCTGGGCGGCCTGTGTCTGCGCCTGGTGATATTCCCTCTGCTCAATCTGCTGCCGGGTGATACCGAGCGCCGTCGCCAGCGCGCCCGTCACACCATCAGCCGGCTGTTCTGGCTGTTTATCCGCCTGATGGCCCGCACCGGCGTACTGACCTATGAGGTGCAGGGCGCCGAGCGCCTGGGTCGCCCCGGCCAGATGATCATCGCCAACCACCCGTCGCTGATCGATGTGGTCTTCCTCATCGGCCTGGTGCGGGACGCCAACTGCGTGGTCAAGCGCAAGCTCTGGGAAAATCCGTTCACCTGCGGCCCCGTCTGCTCTACCGGCTACATCAGCAACGACGGCAGTGCCGAGATGCTCGATAACGCCGCCCAGGTGCTGCGCAGCGGCCAGACCCTGATCGTTTTCCCCGAAGGCACCCGCAGCCGCCCGGGCCACGCCCCCGAGTTTCATCGCGGCGCGTCGGCCATTGCGCTGCGCGGCGCGGCGCTGATTACCCCGGTGGTGATCCAGGTCAGCCCCACCACCCTGACCAAAGCCGAGCCCTGGTACCGCATCCCGCTGCGCCGCGTGCACTTCAGTTTGCGTGTCGGTGCCGATATAGATCCACAAGCCTTTGCTGCAATGGGGCCGCCACCGGTGGCCTCACGCAAGCTCAACGATTACTTGCATCACTACTTCATCAAGGAGCTCGCCGCAGATGAGCGATCTACATCGTGACATCAAGCAGTTGATCATCGACGCCCTGGGCCTCGAAGACATCAGCGTGCACGACATTGGCAATGACCAGACTCTGTTCGGTGAAGGCCTGGGCCTGGATTCGGTCGACGCTCTGGAACTGGGCCTGGCCATCCAGAAGCGTTACGGCATCAAGATCGACGCCGACGCCAAGGACACCCGTGACCATTTCGCCAACGTGGACAGCCTTGCGGCGTTCATCAGCGCCCGACAAGCGGCCTGAGGACTGAACATGCAAACCCGTGAAGATATTTTCGAGACCCTGCGTGCCGCACTGGTCGAACTGTTCGAACTTGAACCCGAGCGCATCAGTCTGGAATCCAACCTGTATCAGGACCTGGAAATCGACAGCATTGACGCCGTGGATCTGATCGATCACATCAAGCGCAAGACCGGCAAGAAAATCGCCGCTGAAGAATTCAAATCAGTACGTACCGTGAATGACGTGGTCGAGGCGGTCTATCGACTGGTCAACAGCGCCGCATGAAGCGGCTGACCAGCCTGGGCCTGATAGTGGTCGGTGTACTGTATCCGTTTGCCGTGTACTACGGCATGGGGCACTTCGCGCCCTGGCAGTTTGCGCTGTTGCTCGGTGTGCTATGGCTGGGGCGGGCGCTGACGACCGAGAAGCGTCCCGGCGCAATGATCACCGCTGCGGTCGCCATCGTGTTCTGCCTGTTGCTGGGCGTGTTCGACAGCCCGGCGCTGTTGCGTTGGTACCCGGTGCTGATCTGCGCGTCGATGCTGAGTCTGTTCGGTCTTAGTCTGGTTTACGGGCCGCCGATGGTGGAACGCCTGGCGCGCCTGCGTGAGCCGCAATTGCCGGATGTCGCGATTGCCTACACACGCAAGGTAACGCAAGTCTGGTGCTGGTTTTTCCTCGGCAATGGCCTGATTGCCGCGACGCTTACGCTATGGGCACCCCTGGCGTGGTGGACGCTATGGACCGGGTTGCTTTCCTACGCACTGATGGGCCTGCTGTTTGCAGGTGAATGGATGGTCCGCCGCCGAGTCAGAGGCGGCGCATGAAATGGAACACGTGAACCGCATGGCTGTTGACTGGATACCCTCCGAGCGCCTGCTGCTCGACCCGCAGCCGGCCCGCGCGCTGACACAGGCCCCGGCGCTGAACCACGCGCAGTTTTGCGAACAGGCGCTGAGCATCGCTGCCGGGCTGCAAGCCTGCGGCATCAAGCGCCTGGCCGTGCACCTGGAAGATGCCGGTGAATTGGCCGTCGCCCTGTTCGGCGCCTGGCGAGCCGGGGTCAGCGTGCTGCTGCCCGCCGACCTGCAGGCCCAGACCCGTGAACGCTGGTCGCGGCACGTGGATGGCTGGCTGACCGATCAGCCAGACGACCTTTGCCTTGAGCAGTTACAAGCCGCGCCGCTGCCCGCCGCCCTCCTCGATCCGGATGAATGCCGTCTGAGCCTGTGTACCTCAGGCTCCAGCGGCGAACCCAAGTTGATCGAAAAGCGCCTGCGCCAACTGGTCAATGAGATCGAGGTGCTGGAGCGCCTATGGGGCGAGGATCTGGGCAACGCGTGCATCATTGGCAGCGTCGCCGCCCAGCATATCTACGGCCTGCTGTTCCGCGTGCTCTGGCCCCTGAGCGCCGGACGCCGTTTCGTGCGCAAACAGTTACCGTTCCCCGAGGACTTGCAGCGCGCCAGCCGCGAGTTCGAAAACTTCGCCTGGGTGGCCAGCCCGGCTCTGCTCAAGCGCATGGGCGAAAATCTCGACTGGCCGGGCCTGAGTGCCGTGCGCCGGGTATTTTCCTCCGGCGGCACGCTGCCTGCCGATGCCGCCGCCAGCTTGCAGCAACGCCTGGGGCAATGGCCGACGGAAGTTCTCGGCAGCTCAGAGACCGGCGGCATCGCCTGGCGTCAGGGCGACAGCCTGTGGCTGCCCTTCGAGGGCGTGCAACTGGGTCAGGATGCCGACGGTGCCCTGTTGATCAGCTCGACCTATATGCCTGCAGGCCATATCGAGCACACCGCCGATGCCGCACGCATGAGTCCGGATGGCCGCTTTGAATTGCTCGGCCGGCTGGACCGTATCGTCAAGCTGGAAGAAAAACGCATCTCCCTGCCCCTGCTGGAGCAGGCGCTGGCGGCCCATGACTGGGTCAGCGAAGCGCGGCTGGGGGTGGTCCAGGAGAACCGGGCGTCTCTGGGCGCCTTGGTCGTACTCAGCGAAAAAGGTCTGTATGCCCTGCGCAACGGCGGCCGTCGTGCCCTGACCCAGACCCTGCGCCAACACCTCATCCCGCACTGCGAAACCCTGGCCCTGCCTCGCCGCTGGCGTCTGCTGCACCAGCTTCCGTTCAACGCACAGGGCAAGCTGGCGCAAGCCGAGGTCCAGGCGTTGCTCATGGCCCCGCGCAGCAAGCAACCCGACGTACTCAGCCAGCAGCACATCGATGGCGAGTGGCAGCTTGAGCTGAGCGTGCCACCAGACCTGGCGTATTTCAGCGGGCACTTTCCCTCCGTACCCGTGTTGCCGGGCGTTGTGCAAGTCGACTGGGCCATCGCGCTTGGCCGTCGGTTGCTCGACCTGCCACCTCGATTCGCCGGCATGGAAGTGCTCAAGTTCCAGCAACTGATACGCCCCGGCGACCGGATCAGCCTGACACTGCGTTTCGATACCGAGCGCGGCAAGTTGTACTTCGCCTTCCGCAATGGTGATGCGCCCTGTTCGAGCGGCCGAATTCTGCTGGAGAACGCGGATGATTGAACAACGCGCCATACCCGGCGGGTACAAATTCTGTGGGAGCGAATTCATTCGCGAAGAAGCCATTCCAGTTGGCACATCTTCATCGCATGAAACACTGCTTTCGCGAATGAATTCGCTCCCACTGAATTCGCCCCCACAAAATGCCCCTGCACAAATCCGAGAACAGCGGGGGCTGCATGCATAACCCCTGCGCAATCATCCCCGTCTTCGACCACGAACTGCCGCTGCCCAGGGTCGTGCACGCTGTGCTGGCCGCTGGCCTGCCCTGCATACTGGTGGACGACGCCAGCAGCCCGGCCTGCGCCGCTGTAATGCAACAGCTGGCTGCGGGCGAAAATGTCTACCTGGTCCGCCTGCCGGTCAATCAGGGCAAGGGCGGCGCGGTGATGGCGGGTTTTCACGAAGCCCGACGCCTGGGTTTCAGCCATGCCTTACAGGTGGACGCCGACGGCCAGCATGATCTGGACGATATCACCCTGTTTATCGACCACTCCCGCGCCCAGCCCGATGCGCTGATCTGCGGTTACCCGCAATACGATGCCAGCGTGCCCAAGGGCCGCCTGTATGCGCGCTACCTCACGCACTTCTGGGTCTGGGTCAATACACTGTCGTTGCAGATCAAGGACTCCATGTGCGGCTTTCGCATGTATCCGCTGGCACCGGTCATGCATTTGATCGAGCACGTGCAGATCGGCAAGCGCATGGACTTCGACTCGGAAATCCTCGTGCGCCTTTCCTGGCGCAATCAAACGATGCAGTGGTTGCCGACCCGGGTGCACTACCCAGAGGACGGTCTTTCGCATTTCCGCCTGTTCCATGACAACGCCCTGATCTCGAAAATGCACACCAAACTGTTCTTCGGCATGCTTGGGCGCTTTCCGCTGATTCTGTGGCGGCGGTGGTTGCCATGAGCGGAAACAAGAATCACGCGCCCGTAGGATCCCAATCCAGTTCAGACGGGTATTGCCATGAGTGACGCCCCCGACAAGCAGCACTGGGCCAACCATGAAGAGCGCGGCAGCTTCCTGCTGATGAAGCTCACCGCCTGGGCCGCCAAACACCTGGGGAGGCGGGTGCTGAGCCCGTTATTGCACGGTATCGTGCTGTATTTCTTCCTGTTCGGCCGATCGGCGCGCAAAAGTGCCTGGGAGTATCAGCAGCGCCTCGCCGACTGGAGCCAACGCCCGGAGCTGCGCCCCAGCCACTGGCGGGTGTTCGGCCAGTTCATGGCCTTCGCCGATTCGCTGCTGGACAAACTCGACCTGTGGAACGGCAAGCTGAAGATTTCCCAGATCGAAATCATCGACCCGACCCTCTTGCGCAGTGAGCTACGCAGCGGTCGCGGGCAGATGCTGGTAGGCACGCACCTGGGCAATCTTGAGGTCTGCCGGGCCCTGGCCGAACTGGGGGAAAAGGTCACCATGAACGTGCTGGTCCACACCAAGCATGCCGAGCAGTTCAATCGCCTGCTGGGCGAGGCCGGAGCGACCAACCTGCGGCTGATTCAGGTTAGCGAGCTGGACCCGGCGATCATGCTGCAACTGAGCCAGCGTCTGGACGATGGCGAGTGGCTGGCCATTGCCGGGGATCGCGTGCCGCTGCATGGCGGGCGCAATGTGCGGGTCGAGTTTCTCGGCGGCCAGGCACCATTCCCCCAAGGCCCGTGGTTGCTGGCCGGGCTGCTGAAATGCCCGATCAATCTGATTTTCTGCCTCAAGGCCCCTCAGGGTTATCAAGTGACCCTGGAGCGCTTTGCCGAAGCCATCGAGTGGCGCCGCAGTGACCGCCAGCAGGTGATCGCCCAGTGGACCCAGCGCTACGCCGACCGTCTTAGCCACTACTGCCTGCAAGCGCCGCAGCAGTGGTTCAATTTCTACCCTTTCTGGAAGTCCGATGACGAATCAAGTTCCTGAGCCGGTTACCTTCGGCGAGCGTGCATTGCAGATCGAAGACGTACTGGCCCTGGCCAACCGCCAGGTGCCCACGACCCTGCAGAGCGACAGTGCCTTCCGCGAACGCATTGCCAAGGGCGCGCAGTTCCTCGATTCGCTGCTGGACAAGGAAGGCGTGATCTACGGCGTCACTACCGGCTATGGCGACTCCTGCGTGGTGGCCGTGCCGCTGCAACATGTCGAGGCCCTGCCGCGCCATTTGTATACCTTCCACGGCTGCGGTCTGGGCAAGCTGCTCGACGCCCAGGCGACCCGCGCCGTACTGGCTGCGCGCTTGCAGTCGCTGTGCCATGGCGTGTCCGGAGTGCGGGTCGAACTGTTGGAGCGTCTGCAAGCCTTCCTCGATCAGGACGTGCTGCCGCTGATCCCTGAAGAAGGCTCGGTGGGCGCCAGCGGTGATCTGACCCCGCTGTCCTACGTTGCCGCGACCCTGTCCGGCGAGCGCGAAGTGATGTTCCGAGGCGAGCGCCGCCCGGCCATCGATGTGCACCGCGAACTGGGCTGGCAACCGCTGGTGCTGAGGCCCAAGGAGGCCCTGGCGCTGATGAACGGCACGGCGGTGATGACCGGCCTGGCCTGCCTGGCCTTCGCCCGCGCCGATTACCTGCTGCAACTGGCGACCCGCATCACCGCGCTGAACGTGGTCGCCCTGCAAGGTAACCCCGAGCATTTCGACGAGCGCCTGTTTGCCGCCAAACCTCATCCGGGGCAGATGCAAGTCGCTGCCTGGCTGCGCCAGGACCTGGCCATCGACGCGCCGACCGCGCCGCTGCATCGCCTGCAGGATCGCTACTCCCTGCGTTGCGCGCCCCATGTGCTGGGTGTGCTGGCCGACAGCCTGAACTGGCTGCGCTCGTTTATCGAAATCGAACTGAACAGCGCCAACGACAACCCGATCATCGACGCCGAAGCCGAGCGCGTGCTGCACGGCGGGCATTTTTACGGCGGCCATATCGCCTTTGCCATGGACAGTCTCAAGACGCTGGTGGCCAACGTCGCCGACCTGCTGGACCGGCAACTGGCGCTGCTGGTGGATGAACGCTACAACCATGGCCTGCCGAGCAATCTGTCCGGCGCCCCGGCGGACCGGGCGATGATCAACCACGGCTTCAAGGCGGTGCAGATCGGCACCAGCGCCTGGACCGCCGAAGCCCTGAAAAACACCATGCCTGCCAGCGTGTTCTCGCGCTCCACCGAATGCCATAACCAGGACAAGGTCAGCATGGGCACCATCGCCGCCCGCGACGCCATTCGCGTGCTGGAGCTGACCGAACAGGTCGCCGCCGCCACGCTGATCGCCGCCAATCAGGGTGTCTGGCTGCGCAGCAAGGCCGCCGATGCGCGCCCGCTGCCACCGGCACTGGCGGCGATGCACGAACAACTGGCTGCCGACTTCCCGCCGGTTATCGAAGACCGCGCCCTGGAAGGCGAACTGCGCCTGTGCCTGCAACGGATCGCCGAACGCCATTGGAGGCTGCATGCGTAGCAAAGGGGTTTTCCACGCCGACACCGAGGTGCTGGTGCCGTTTTTCGACGTCGATACCATGAACGTCGTCTGGCACGGCCACTACGTCAAATACCTGGAAGTGGCGCGTTGCGCGCTGCTTGATCGGATCGGCCACAACTACACGCAGATGGTGGAATCCGGCTACGCCTGGCCGGTGATCGACCTGCAACTGCGCTACGTACGCGGCGCGGTGTTCGGCCAGAAGCTGACGGTGCGGGCCAGCCTGGTGGAGTGGGAAAACCGTCTGAAGATCAATTACCTGATCAGCGATGCCGTGACCGGCGAACGCCTGACCCGCGCCTGCACGGTGCAGGTGGCCGTCGATATGCAGACCCGGGAGATGCAACTGGCCTCGCCCAAGGTGTTTACCGATGCAGTCGCCAAGGTGTTGTCATGAGCGTTTTCAGCCTCATCAAACGCAGCGCAGTGTGGGAACGAATCTGTGGGAGCGAATTCATCCGCGAAGAGGCCAGTACATCCGACGCATGTTTATCGCCTGAAACAGCGCTTTCGCGAATGAATTCGCTGCCACAGAGTTCCGGTGATTCAGCAGGTCTTGCGCTGTTTCATAAAAACATCCTGCGCCGCATTCTGTGCGTCCTCGCCCTCATCACCCTGGCCCCCCTGGCTCACGCGTTCGATCTGCCTCAGCTGAGCGAACAGCTGTCCAGGCCAGTGGTGGTGCGCGGGAACTTCATTCAGGAGAAACATCTAAGAGCCTTGCCGCAACCCTTGATCAGCAAGGGCCGGTTTGTCCTGGCCAAGGAGTTCGGCTTGCTCTGGCTGCTCGATACCCCGCTCAAGCAGGACTACCGCATCGTCCCGGCAGGTATCTCGCGCCGTGACGGGCGGAGCTGGCAGTTGCTGCCGAACAAAAGTGCCGGAGCCGAACAGAACCGCCTGTTCCTGGCGGTACTGCAAGGCGACAGCAGCGGCCTGCAACGGGATTTCGACCTGCAACTCAAGGGCGATCCCCAGGCCTGGCAACTGACCCTGACGCCGCGGTCGCTGCTGCTGCAACAGGTGTTCAAGCAAATCAATATCGATGGCGGTGCTTTGGTACAGCGTATCGAACTGTTGGAAACCCAGGGCGACAGCACCGTGCTGAAGATGATCGACAGCCAGAGCGTCCCGGCCCTGAGCGATGCGGAGCGTAATGACTTTGCCCAGTGAACGTCTGTTGCCGCGCCTGTTTCTGATCATACTGCTGGCGGTACTCGCCGTCGCGGGCTGGCAATGGCGCGGTGCTGCGCCGCTGTCGGCCAATCTCATGGAACTGGTGCCGGGTACCGCCCCTGATGCCCTGGAATTGCTCGCGGAAAAGCGCATGCAGGAGCCGCTGAACCGGGAGATGCTGGTGCTGGTCGGCCACGCTGACCGCGAACAGGCGATCAAGCTGGCGCAGACCCTGGCAGGGCAATGGCAGGCCAGCGGGCTGTTCGAGAAGGTCCAATGGAGCTTGCAGGCCGATCTGCCAGCGCTGCGCACGCAACTGCTGCAAGGCCGTCTGGCGATGCTGTCTGCGGCCGATCGCAGGCAATTGATCGAACAACCTCAAGCCTTTATCCAGCAACGCGTACAAAACCTCTTCGACCCATTCGGCGGCTTCAGTCTGGTGCCGAGCCAGGACGACTGGCTGGGTCTGACCGGACGAATCCAGAGCGGCATGCCCAGGCACGGTTCGGTGCAGCCGGATATCGGCAGCGGCGCGTTGATCGCCAGCAGCGATGGCATCAGCTGGGTATTGTTGCGCGCCCGTACCCAGGGCGATGCCTTCGATATGCACCTGCCGTTGCGGGTCGCGGATCTGGTGGACAGCGCTCGCCAACAGGTTATGCAGGATCACGGCCAAATGCTGGCCGCCAGCGGCCTGTTGTATGCCGCCGATGGTCAGCGTCAGGCCACCCGGGAAATCACTTGGGTCGGCGGCGGCGCCACGGCGGGGATTCTGCTGTTGCTGCTGTTGGCCTTCCGCCGCTGGCGAGTACTGCTGGCCTTCGTCCCGGTACTGGTGGGCATGGTGTTTGGTGCCGTGGCTTGCGTCGCACTGTTCGGCCATATGCATGTGATGACATTGGTCCTGGGCTCCAGCCTGATCGGCGTGGCGGTGGACTACCCGCTTCACTATCTGTCCAAGAGCTGGACCCTCAAGCCATGGAAAAGCTGGCCCGCCCTGCGCCTGACCCTGCCCGGCCTGAGCCTGAGCCTGGCCACCAGTTGCATCGGCTACCTGGCCCTGGCGTGGACGCCCTTTCCGGCACTCACACAAATCGCGGTGTTTTCAGCAGCCGGACTGGTCGGCGCCTACCTGACCGCCGTGTGCCTGCTACCCGCGCTATTCAATAACGTCGAACTGCGCCCGGCGCACTGGCCGCTGCGCTTTAGCGAGCGCCTACTGGCCTGTCGCGAAGCTCTGTTGCGGCGCATCGGCACGCCCTGGCTGCTGGCGCTGCTGTTGTTGTTTTGCATTGGCGGCCTCTGGCACCTGACCACCCGCAACGATATTCGCCAATGGATTTCCGCACCGCCGCAATTGACCCAGCAAGCGCAAAGCATCGCCCGCATCACCGGCTTCCAGCCCACCAGCCAGTTTTTCCTGGTGCGGGGCAAGGACCCGCAACAGCTGCTGGAACGGGAAGCGGCTCTGGGCCAGCGCCTCGACCAATTGGTAGATATGAACAAGCTGCAAGGCTATCTGTCCCTCAACCAGATCGTCGCCTCGCCTGCTGAACAACAGGCCACACGCCAGGCCCTGAAACGTCTGCCCGAGCTCTGGCAGCCACTGCTTGAGTTGGGCGTTCCCGCCGATGCCTTGCAGGCCGAGCTGAACAAGCTCCAGGCCTTGCCGATCGCCGATATCGACAGCGTCCTGGCCGGACCGCTGGGTGAGCCCTGGCGCACGCTGTGGCTGGGTGCGAATGAGGACGGTGTCGCCGGGATCGTCAGCCTGCAAGGCCTTAACGATGCCATGCTGATGCGTGTTCAGGCCCAGGGGCTTGAAGGCGTGGTGCTGGTTGACCGGCTCGGTGAGCTGAACAGTGTGTTCGCCAAGACCCAGGTCAGCGCGGCCGAACTGAAACTGCTGTCCTGCGCATTGATCGTCCTGCTGCTGATCGCACCGTTCGGCTTCGGCGGCGCCCTGCGCATCGTCGCGCTGCCGCTGTTGGCGGCCTTGTGCAGCCTGGCCAGCCTCGGTTGGCTGGGGCAGCCGCTGACGCTGTTCAGCCTGTTCGGCCTGTTGCTGGTGACGGCGATCAGCGTCGATTACGCAATCCTCATGCGCGAACAGGTCGGCGGGGCTGCCGTCAGCCTGTTGGGGACCTTGCTGGCCGCGCTGACCACCTGGCTATCCTTCGGCCTGCTGGCGGTGTCCAATACACCAGCCATCAGCAACTTCGGCCTGTCGGTCAGCCTGGGCCTGGCGTTCAGCTTCATGCTCGCGCCCTGGGCCGCGCACAAGCCGGTGGCGGTGCCGGCTGGCGCAGAGGCCACGCCATGATGATCCTGCTGTTCTGGCTGATGACACTGCTGCTGTTCGCCCTGGCTACGCGCCTGGGTCGGCGGCTGGGGCTGATCCCCATCGTCAGTCAGTTACTGCTGGCGAGTCTGGGCCTGCCGCTGTTGATGCTGTTCTGGATCGAACCTCACTGGCAGCTCAGCGGCGCGCAACTGATCAGCCCGACCTGGCTGAAATCCCTGTACGGCCTGAGTTTCGCCATTGTCCTGGGGCATATCCTCAGCGATGTGATTGACCTGCATCTGGACCGCCAGAGCCTGAAGATCGCCCTGCCCAGTTTTACCGTGCCCTTCGTCACCGGAGTGGCCTGCGCGCTGTGGCTGCTGCCGCAACAGTCCTGGCTCAGTGATCTGGCCATCGGCCTGGTCTTCGCCATTACCGCCATTCCGGTGCTGTACCTGTATCTGCGCCATATCGACTATCCGCCCAGCGCCATCAAGCGCCTGGTGCAGACCGCGATCCTCATCGACCTGGCCTGCTGGAGCCTGTTCGGCCTGGCCCAGGGCAGCCTGCATCTGAGCAGCCTGTTGCTGCCGCTGCTCGGTGCCTGTGTGCCGTTACTCCTGCGCGCCTTGCAATTGCGTCAGCCAAAGCTCTACAGCACCGCCTTCTTCGCCTTGCTGGTGGTGGCCGAGCATTACAAACTCAATGCGCTGATCTTCGGCATTGGTTATCTGCTGTGCATGGCAGGGCTGAAACAGCCATGGGTGGCGCCGATCAATCCGCTATGGCTGCAACGCTTGCAGAACCTGTTGGCAATCCCGCTGATCCTCACGTTCGGTATTGTCCAGATCAACCTGCACAGCGCCATGGTCGAACTGGGCTGGCTGCAACTGGCCATGCTGATCCTGCTGCCCATCACCAGTAAAATCCTTGGCAACTGGCTGGGTCTGCGCTGGGCCACGCCATCGTTCAGTGGCGCCAGCCGCTGGCGCGAAAGTCTGCTGCTGAATATTCGCGGCCTGAGTGAAATCGTTTTCCTCAATCTGCTGCTGCAACAACAACTGATCAGCCCGGCGTTGTACTTCGCGCTGATGCTGATGAGCCTGACTGCCACCCTGCTGCCCGCGCTGGCCGGCATGGGGCGTGTGCCGTCTCCCAAATCAATCGAACAGGCAGGGAAATCTTGTGCCCGTAACTGACAGGCAAGACACGGATAGAGAAAGCCGTACCGTTGTAGTGATCGGCGCAGGCCCGGCCGGGGCCATCGCCGCTGCACTGCTCAAACGCAACGGTCACGACGTGCTGATCATCGAGCGCCAGCAGTTTCCGCGCTTTTCCATCGGTGAAAGCCTGCTGTCCCACTGCCTGGATTTCGTCGAAGAAGCAGGCATGCTCGAGGCGGTCAACGCCGCCGGTTTCCAGAAGAAGAACGGCGCCGCCTTCGCCTGGAAGGATCATTACAGCGCATTCGACTTCGGCGATACCTTCAGCCAGGGCAAGCCCACGACTTTCCAGGTTCAGCGCGGCGAGTTCGACAAACTGCTGGCCGATCAGGCCGAGCTGCAGGGCGTGGAGATTCGCTACCAGCAAGAGATCATTGCCGCCGACTTCAGCGCCACCTGCCCCGTGTTGGCCGTACGGCGCCTGGACGGCAGCGAGTACAGCGTCGAGGCGCAGTTCGTTCTCGACGCCAGTGGTTATGGCCGTGTGCTGCCGCGCATGCTGGATCTGGAAGCACCGTCGAATTTTCCGCTGCGTCAGGCGGTATTCACCCACATCGAAGACCGTATCGACAGCAAACGCTTCGACCGCGAGAAAATCCTCGTCAGTATCCACCCCGAGCACCGCGACGTGTGGTTCTGGTCGATTCCGTTCAGCAATGGCCGCTGCTCTCTGGGCGTGGTCGCTGCTGCCGAACGCTTCAAGGACAAGCCAGCCGACCTGGATGCCTGCCTGCGTCAGTTCGTCGATGAAACGCCGCACCTCAAGAGCCTGCTGGAAAACGCTGTATGGGATACTCCGGCGCGCACCATCGGTGGCTACTCGGCCAACGTCAAAAACCTGCACGGCCCAGGCTTCGCCTTATTGGGCAACGCTGCCGAATTTCTCGACCCGGTATTCTCCTCGGGCGTAACCATCGCCATGCGTTCGGCGAGCATGGCCGCCGGCCTGCTGCATCGCCAGTTGCAGGGAGCGGCCGTGGACTGGCAAAGCGAGTTCGCTGTGCCGCTCAAGCGCGGCGTGGATACCTTCCGCGCCTACGTTGAAGGCTGGTACGACGGCAGCTTCCAGGACGTGATTTTCTACCCCGACAGCACGCAGGATATTCGCAGCATGATCAGTTCGATCCTTGCCGGTTACGCCTGGGATGAACGCAACCCCTTTGTCAGCGAACCCAAGCGACGCTTGCGCATGCTGGCCGAACACTGCGCTGGAGGTGCGGCATGAGCGGTCCGTTCCTGAGCGACAGCTACGTCGAGGAAACCCGTTTCGGCCTGTGGTTCCTGCGCAGCCATACCTGGCAGCATCATGTGCTGCGGGTAGCGATCAACGATCTGCGCAACCTGTTCGATAGCGAGTTGCCCAATGCCCCGGTGCTGCTGGATGCGGGCTGCGGCCAGGGCAAATCCTTCCGCCGCCTGCGTGAGGTATTCGCTCCATCGCGCCTGCTGGGCGTGGATGCCGACCCTGACAGCCTGACCACGAGCCGTGCCGAAGCCCGTGCCCAGGGTATCGATATCGAGCTGATCGGCAGCGACTGCGCGGCCCTGCAGTTGCCCGACGCCAGTGTCGATCTGCTGTTCTGCCATCAGACCTTCCATCATCTGGTCGAGCAGGAGCGGGCCCTGGCCGAGTTCTATCGTGTGCTCAAGCCCGGCGGCTATCTGCTGTTCGCCGAATCCACCGAGGCCTATATCGATACCTGGGTGATTCGCTGGTTTTTTCGCCATCCGATGCACGTACAGAAAAGCGCCGCGCAATATTTGCAGATGATTCGCGACCAGGGCTTTGCCTTCGGTCCACAGAACGTCTCCTACCCCTATCTGTGGTGGAGCCGGGCCAAGGACTTCGGCCTGCTGGAACGTCTGAAGCTGCGCAAGCCCAAGCCGTTCGGCCAGCGCGAAGAGACCCTGGTCAATGTGGTGGCGCGCAAGCCACTCGACGGGGCAACTCCATGATTCGCGCATTGTTGCTGTGCTGCGTCCTGCTGCTGAGTGCCTGCTCCACGCATCAGGCGCCGCTGCCGACGATCCTGCCGCACCTGCAAACGCCGCTGCAATTGCATATCCAGCGCCAACAGGGCGAACAGCGTCAGGACTGGCTGCTGATCATTCAGCAGGAACCCCAGGGGCTGCGTTGGTCGATGATGGACCCGTTGGGCATTCCCCAGGCGCGGCTGTTGTTGATCAACGGCCAGTGGCAGGCGGACGGCCTGTTGCCGCCCAATCCCGAAGCCCGCGAACTGTTCGCCGCGCTGCTGTTCGCCCTGACACCCGACACCGAACTGCGCAATAACTATCCCGAGGCGCAACGTCGGGGCACCCATCGCCACCTGGAGGAGCGCTGGACAGTCGAATACCACAGCGCCAATGTCTTCGACCTGGACGTCAGACGCGATCAAGACAGCCCGGCGGTCAGTTATGGCGTCAGCCCGCTGAACAGCGAGACCGCACCATGACCGCCTATCTCAACGCCGTGGGCCTGATCTGCGCCTTGGGCGAAGGCCGTGCCGAGGTCTCCCGCAAGCTGTTCGCCGCCGATGATTCGGGCATGTGCGCAGCAAGCGGCTGGGTGCCGGAACGCCACCTGCCAGTGGGCGCGGTGAAAGCCGAACTACCGCAGCTGCCAGCCGATCTCGCCGCCCACCAGAGCCGCAACAATCAACTGCTGTTGGCCGCGACTCAGCAGATCGAAGGCGATATTGAGCAGGCGATCCAGCGTTACGGGCGCGATCGTATCGGCGTGATCCTTGGTACCAGCACCTCGGGCATCGATGAGGCCGGTCGGGGGATTGCTGCCTGGCTGCGCGACCAGCAGTTCCCCGCCGACTATCAGTACCCGCAGCAGGTCCTCAGCGCACCGGCCAATTTCCTTGCCGACTGGCTGCAACTGAGCGGCCCGGCCTACGTGATTTCCACCGCCTGCACTTCCAGCGCTCGCGCCCTGCTCAGCGCTCGCCGGGCCTTGGACATGGGGTTGTGTGACGCCGTGCTGTGTGGCGGCGTGGATACCCTGTGCAAGCTCACGCTGAACGGCTTTTACGCACTGGAAGCGGTTTCCGCACAACGCTGCAATCCGTTCTCGCAAAACCGCGACGGTATCAATATCGGCGAAGCCGCCGTGCTGTTCCTGATGACCCGCGAACCGGGCGACGAGCATTCGATCGCCCTGCTCGGCGCGGGCGCCAGTTGCGACGCACACCATATCTCCGCCCCCGAGCCCAACGGCCGTGGCGCCCAACAAGCCATGCAACAGGCACTGGCCAGCGCCGGGGTAAAGCCCGGGCAGATTGGTTACCTGAACCTGCACGGCACCGCGACCAGTCATAATGACGCCATGGAAAGCCTGGCCGTAAACGCCATCTTCCCGCAGGGCGTGCCCTGCTCGTCGACCAAACCCCTCACCGGCCACACCCTGGGCGCGGCCGGTGCATTGGAGGCAGCGTTCTGTTGGCTGAGCCTGGCGCCGGAAAACACCGCACAGGCGCTGCCGCCGCACCTCTGGGACGGCCAGCCCGATCCCGAACTGCCCGCCTTGAACTGGACCACTGCAGATACCCGGCTTGCACCGGCCTCTTCCCGCTACCTGATGAGCAATTCGTTTGCCTTCGGGGGTAATAACATCAGCCTGATTATCGGAGACGCCCCATGATCGACTGGCCGCTCGCCGAACTGCTGCCCCATGCCGGCGACATGATCCTGATCGATGAGGTCGTGGCGTTCGATGAGGAACAGATCCATACCCGCCTGACCGTCACCCCCGGTGGCCTGTTCAACCTGGCCAACGGCGACATGCCGGCGTGGGTCGGGGTCGAACTCATGGCCCAGAGCGTCGCCGCCTACGCCGGATGCCAGGCTCGCACGAAGGGTGAAGCGGTGGAGCTGGGCTTTCTGCTCGGCAGCCGCAAGTTCGAATGCAATGTCGAGCAGTTTCCTGCCGGCAGCCTCCTGCAAATCCACGCCCTGCGTTCACTGCAGGACGACAACGGCATGGGCGTGTTCGAATGCCGTCTGACCGGGCCTGGTATCGAAGCCTTCGCCCGCCTCAATGTTTATCGCCCACCCCATGCCGCCCAATACCTGAACGAAGGAGCCCGCACATGACTGACTCGATACTGGTCACCGGCTCCAGCCGTGGCATCGGCCGCGCCATCGCCCTGCGTCTGGCCAAGGCAGGTTTCGACCTGATCCTGCATTGCCGCAACGGTCGTAACGACGCCGAGGCCGTACAGGCCGAAGTCGTCGCCCTGGGGCGGCAGGCGCGCATTCTGCAATTCGACGTGGCCGACCGCGAGGCCTGTAAACGCATCCTTGAACAGGATGTGGAAAGCCACGGCGCGTACTACGGCGTGGTGCTCAATGCCGGGCTGACCCGCGACGGCGCCTTCCCGGCCCTGAGCGACGATGACTGGGACGTGGTACTCAGAACCAACCTCGACGGCTTTTACAACGTCCTGCATCCGGTGATGATGCCGATGATCCGCCGCCGCGCGGCCGGACGCATCGTCTGCATCACCTCGGTCTCGGGGCTGATCGGCAATCGCGGCCAGGTCAACTACAGCGCTTCCAAGGCCGGTTTGATCGGCGCCGCCAAGGCCCTGGCCATCGAACTGGGCAAGCGCAAGATCACCGTCAACTGCGTGGCGCCGGGGCTGATCGATACCGCCATGCTCGATGAAAACGTACCGGTGGAAGAACTGATGAAAATGATTCCCGCACAGCGCATGGGCACACCGGAAGAAGTCGCTGGAGCGGTGAATTTCCTTATGTCCGCCGAAGCGGCCTATATCACCCGCCAGGTCCTGGCCGTCAATGGAGGCCTGTGCTGATGAAACGTGTGGTTGTCACCGGCATGGCCGGTATCACTTCCCTGGGCAGCGACTGGGCCAGTATCGAAGCCAACTTCAACGCCAACCGCAGCGGCATCCGCCGCATGGACGAATGGGATCGCTTCACCGAACTGAACACCCGCCTGGCCGGCCCCATCGATGACTACGCCGTGCCCGCGCACTGGACGCGCAAGCAACTGCGCAGCATGGGCCGGGTATCACGCCTGGCTGTGGGCGCATCAGAGATGGCGCTGATCGATGCCGGGCTGCTCAACGACCCGATCATCCGCGACGGCCGCATGGGCACCGCCTGCGGTTCGTCCACCGGCAGCACCGACGAGATCAAGGCTTTCGGCAATATGCTGCTCAACTCGGTGGCGGTGGGTCTCAATGCCAACTCCTATGTGCGCATGATGCCCCACACCACGGCGGCCAATATCAGCATCTTCTTTGGTCTGACCGGGCGCCTGATCCCCACGTCCAGCGCCTGCACCAGCGGCAGCCAGGGCATCGGCTATGCCTACGAATCGATCAAGTTCGGCCGCCTGCCGCTGATGCTCGCCGGTGGCGCCGAAGAACTGTGCCCGACCGAAGCCATGGTCTTCGATGCGCTGTACGCCACCAGCCTGAAGAACGACGCCCCCCAGACCAGCCCGCGCCCCTACGACAGTGGTCGCGACGGCCTGGTGATTGGCGAAGGTGGCGGCATGCTGGTGCTGGAAGAACTGGAACACGCCCTGGCCCGCGGCGCCCATATCCATGCCGAGCTGGTCGGCTTCGGCAGTAATGCCGACGGCGCCCACAGCACCCGCCCGGAGCAGGCGACCATGCGCCGCGCCATGGAGCTGGCCCTGGAAGACGCCAATCTGCCCCCCGAAGCCATCGGCTATGTGAACGGTCACGGCACCGCCACGGAACAGGGCGATATCGCCGAAACCCTGGCCACCAGCAGTCTGTTCGGCTCGCGCATGCCGATCAGCTCGCAGAAAAGCTTCCTCGGCCATACCCTCGGTGCCTGCGGGGCACTGGAATCGTGGTTCTGCATCGAAATGCTCAATCGCGACCGCTATATCCATACGCTCAATCTGGATCAGGTTGACCCGCAGTGCGGCGAGCTGGACTACCTGCGCGGCGAGCCCCGGCAGATGAGTCATGAATACGTGATGAACAACAATTTCGCGTTCGGCGGTGTCAATACATCGCTGATCTTCCGACGCTGGTCCTGAGCCGTTATTCAACAAGGAGAGACACTATGAAATTGAAGTCCTGGATCGCCGCTGCGGCCATCACCCTGTCAGCGCTGCCCGCTGTCAGTCAGGCCCGCGACACGACGCACTACCTGCCATTTGACGCTGTGATAGCGCAGATGACCCAGGAGGGCAAAATCGACGGCAGCGTGAAGTTCTATCTGGCTGGCGTACAACCCAAGGGCAAAGTCACCGTTATCACTCCGGGCGCCGTGACCAACAAGAAAACCAACGCCTTTAACAAGACCGACCCCGAAGCCTGCAACTGGGTCGTGCAATCAGCCATCCTGCAACTGCAGGAAGCGGCGAAAAAAGTGAATGCCAACGCCGTGACCAATATCGTCAGCTTCTACAAGTCAGTAGAACGCAAAGACCCATCGACCTATGAGTGCCATGCGGGCGCGATCATGGCGGGCGTGGCGTTGAAAGGTGACCTTAGTAAGGTCAACTGATCCCTCTAGAGTCCTGTCTGGCAGGAGCCAACTTGTTGGCGAGCAAGCTTGACGCGCTGCGTCAGGTACGACGCTTCGCGAACAAGTTCGCTCCTGCCCCTGATGGAATACGACTCGCAAGATTATTTCTCATGCGCGGGAATAGCGGAGCAAACGCGTATACCCTTCGCGAGCGTTTCAAACTCTTTACACTTGTCACTGTTCATAATCACGTCCATCCAGTCCTGGAAGAACGAAATACGTGTGAATTGCCCTGACTCAATCAACCCGCGGCTCACCAGCCCCAATCCTATGAACTCGCCATTGCGCCTGGACAGCAAAGGCCCGCCGGAGTCGCCTCCGGCAGAAATGTCGGGCCCACAGACGTTGAGCGCAGGATCGAAGTTAGTATCCGGGTAGCCTTCAGGCACTTCGATGCATCGTCTGGTTTCGAGAATCGGCCCATCTGCGTGATAGAGATGATCAGGCATCGCACCAGATTCAATTCTGCCGAACCCTGGCAAAGTGACTATCTCGCCAACCTGCTCCCTTAAATGTTTGTCGAGCGTAAGAAAATTAGTGCTCTTGGCGGGCTCTTTTAACTTTAACAACGCGATATCGTACTGCCCTCTATTTCGCTCGTTTTTTGATTCGGCCGAGTAAGGCTGCCAGCCTTTGAAATCCTTGGGAATAAAAACGTCGGCGATCTCGCCTCTCTCGTCGCTTATTAACTCGGGACGGTACTCATCTATACCAATCTGAACATAGTAGGGTGACTGATCACGGATACAGTGCGCAGCGGTCAATACCCATTGCGCAGCGATGAGTGCTCCGCCACAGATATGCGCTCCGTCCTCTTTGGTAATAGTGGTGAAAAACTTATAGGTTCCTGCTGGAGCAGGCTCTCCACCGATAATTCGCTCCTGTGCTCCGGCGGTTAATGCAATGGCCAAAATACCTATAATTGGAATATACCTGTTCACGGCTCTCTCCTTGATTGCGCACTCCGATATTGTTAAATACGGCTCGCGCAAAAGGTACCGCTCATGAAGTCTTACGGATACTGTCAAAAATGCTAGTTTCCTGTCTGGCAAATACGTTCACTCTGGTCGAGTGGCTGGTTTTGTCAGGCAAGGCGCCGCGACGTGTCATAGCAGGGCTATGGGGAGGAGCGGCAACGCCGCCTGGCGAAATCAGACGTCGTCCAGATTGAACTGCTTATTTGCGAGACAGGACACCAGGTCACCCCGCCTGCTGGGTAACCAACTCGACAAACGCCCTGGCCCTGGGCGATTGCTGATCCTTGCGCTGGACCAGCCACACCGCGCTGGTAGCGTCCGGGTCGAGCAGGGTCCGATAGACCACGCCATCAATGCGCATGCGTTGGTAGGAGGCGGGCAATACCGTAACGCCCAGACCTGCAGCAACCAGGCCGATCAGTGTCATGGCTTCGACTGCTTCCTGAGCGAACAACGGCGTGAAACCGGCCTGGCGGGCGAGGTCAAGCAATTGCGCGCGCAGCCCACTGCCATAGGAGCGCGGGAAGAATACGAAAGGCTCGGTCGCCAGTGCCTCCAGGTACAACCCTTCCCCACCGTTTTTCGCCAAGGGGTGATCGGTGCGCAGCACGGCGACCAGTGGCTCGCGAAACAGCTCGACGGCTACGAGGGTGTCCGGCAGCGGCAGCGGGCGCATGATGCCGACCTGCATCGACTGATCTTCCAGTCCCTCGGCCACTTCGCGACTGCTCATTTCCTGCAGCGCCAGATGTACGTCCGGGAAGCGCTGGCGGAAGGCAAAGATAGCCTGGGGAATGCGTGAGGTGAACGGCGCCGACGCGGTGAAGCCGATCTTCAGCTCGCCGATTTCACCCAGTTGCGCCCGTCGCGCCACATCCGCCGCCTTCTCGACTTGCGCCAATACCAGGCGCGCCTCGACCAGAAACAATCGCCCCGCCTCGCTGAGTTCGACCCGACGATTGGTCCGTTCGAACAGCCGTGCGCCCAGTTCCTGTTCCAATGCCTGGATCTGTTGGCTCAATGGCGGCTGGGAGATGCCAAGCAGTTGCGCAGCACGGCCGAAATGCAGCTCTTCGGCGACAGCGATGAAGTAACGCAGATGACGGAGTTCCATGGAGGCCCTTGCATGATTTTTCTGTAAAAGATCCCGCCCCGTCTTCGACACAACGCTGCCGCAAAGCAAACGCAGAACCCTACAAAACTCATTTCCATTCAAACATAATCAAGTCGTTAAACATATCAAACAGGTCGAATAATATATTGGAATGAATCGTTAGCCAGCTATATTCTTTACTCATTGCCGCCCCCGACCACTTCGAGGTCCACCGTGAGAACTGCTGTTGCCCCCACCCTGCCTGCTGAAGAGACCGTCCGGATCGAGTCAGCAATTCCGTTGGGCGATACCTATATAGAGAAAGACACCCCCGCTTTCATGCGCACGGTACTGGCGCTGTTCTCCGGCGGTTTTGCTACCTTCGCCCTGCTGTACTGTGTGCAACCGATGATGCCGGTACTGTCCCGGGAATTCTCGATCAACGCCGCGCAAAGCAGCCTGATCCTCTCCGTATCCACCGCCATGATGGCCTTGGGTCTGCTGATCACCGGGCCGATTTCCGACCGACTGGGCCGTAAGTCGGTGATGGTCTTTTCATTGTTTTCCGCCGCACTGTTCACCATTGCCAGTGCTTTCATGCCGACCTGGGAAGGCGTGCTGGTCACTCGGGCTCTGATCGGGCTGTCCCTCAGTGGTCTGGCGGCCGTGGGCATGACCTATCTCAGCGAAGAGATCCACCCTCAGCATATCGGCCTGGCCATGGGCCTGTACATTGGCGGCAACGCCATTGGTGGCATGAGCGGGCGCTTGATTACCGGGGTACTCAGTGACTACGTCAGCTGGCATATGGCACTGGCGGTCATGGGCCTGATTGCCCTGGTCGCAGCCGGGGTGTTCTGGAAGATCCTGCCCGAGTCGCGCAACTTCCGCGCCCGTTCACTCCACCCACGCAGCCTGCTCGATGGCTTCGTCGTGCAGTTCCGCGATGCCGGTCTGCCGCTGCTGTTCCTCATCGGCTTTCTGCTGATGGGCTCCTTCGTGACCATGTTCAACTACATCGGCTATCGCCTGCTGGCCGATCCCTACAACCTGAGCCAGGCGGTGGTCGGCCTGTTCTCCATCGTCTACCTGTCGGGTATCTACAGCTCGGCAAAGGCTGGCGCCCTGGCCGACCGCCTGGGTCGGCGCAAGGTCCTGTGGGCATTGATCGTGATGATGTTGATCGGCGTCGCCTTGAGCGTGTTCACGCCGCTGGCGGTGGTGATCGTAGGCGTACTGATCTTCACCTTCGGTTTCTTCGGCGCCCACTCGGTGGCCAGCAGCTGGATCGGCCGCCGCGCAGTCAAGGCCAAGGGGCAGGCCTCGTCCCTGTATCTGTTCAGCTACTACGTGGGGTCAAGCGTGGCGGGTACAGGCGGCGGGGTGTTCTGGCACTACGCGGGCTGGCATGGCATCGGCGTATTTATCGGCGCGTTGCTGGTGGTGGCGCTGGTGGTAGCGTTGCGCCTGGCGAAGTTGCCGCCGTTGCAGGTGAATACACAGATTTAACCTGTGACTCATGTGGGACCGGCTTCAGCCGGGAAATCGCATTCCCGGCTAAAGCCGGTCCCACAGTTGTCTTACTGGTGATACTGCGCCGACAACTCATGCACCGCTTCGATGAAGACACCGGCATTGGCCGGGTCGACTTCCGGGGTGATGCCGTGGCCGAGGTTGAAGACGTGGCCGGTGCCACTGCCGTAGCTGGCGAGGATGCGGGCCACTTCCTGACGAATAGCCGTCGGGTTGGCGTAAAGCACAGTCGGGTCCATGTTGCCTTGCAGTGAGACCTTGGCGCCTACGCGCTGACGGGCCTGACCGATATCGCAGGTCCAGTCCAGACCCAGGGCATCGGCACCTGCCTCGGCGATGCTTTCCAGCCACAGGCCACCGCCCTTGGTGAACAGGATCACCGGCACTTTGCGGCCATCGTGCTCACGGATCAGGCCGCTGACGATCTTGCGCATGTAGGCCAGTGAAAATTCCTGATAAGCCGCCGACGACAGGCTGCCGCCCCAACTATCGAAAATCTGCACAGCCTGCGCACCGGCAAGAATCTGGCCGTTGAGGTAAGCAGTAACCGATTGTGCCAGCTTGTCCAGCAACAGGTGCATGGCTTGGGGGTTGTCGTAGAGCATGGCCTTGGATTTGCGGAAGTCCTTGGACGAACCGCCTTCGACCATATAAGTGGCCAGAGTCCAGGGGCTGCCGGCGAAGCCGATCAGCGGCACGCGGCCGTTGAGCTCACGGCGGATGGTGCTGACCGCGTCCATGACGTAGCCCAGGTCTTTCTGCGGATCAGGGATCGGCAAGGCTTCAATGTCGGCCATGGTGGTCACGGTTTTCTTGAAGCGCGGACCTTCGCCGGTCTCGAAGTACAGCCCCAGGCCCATGGCATCAGGCACGGTGAGGATGTCGGAAAACAGGATGGCGGCGTCCAGAGGATAGCGATCCAGCGGCTGCAACGTAACTTCGCAGGCGAACTCCGGGTTCTTGCACAGGCTCATGAAGTCTCCGGCCTGGGCACGGCTGGCGCGGTATTCCGGCAGATAGCGACCGGCCTGGCGCATCATCCATACCGGCGTGACGTCAACAGGTTGCTTGAGCAGGGCGCGAAGGAAACGGTCGTTCTTCAGGGCAGTCATGTCGGCATCCGGAAAAAAAGTGCGGGCATTTTCTCAGAGCGCGAGGCAAAAGGCACGGTAAGTACCGTGCCTTTTATCTATGGAGTCAATTTGTCGCGGGGTATGGCACCTCTGTGAGGCCGGCTTTAGCCGGGAAGAGGTCGGTCAATCCGATGCATTTGTTGCGTCAGAAATACCGTCTTCCCGGCTCGAACCGGTCCCACAAGCGCGGGGCCGGCAAAGCATCATCACACGCCCAGATAGTCGAGGATCCCTTCAGCCGCATTGCGGCCTTCGAAGATCGCCGTCACCACCAGGTCGGAACCGCGAACCATATCGCCACCGGCGAAGATTTTCGGGTTGCTGGTCTGGTGCTTGAACTGCGACTGCTCTGGCGCGATCACTCGGCCCTGGCTGTCGGTCTCGATGCTGTACTGCTCGAACCATGGCGCCGGACTCGGACGGAAACCAAAGGCGATGACCACGGCGTCGGCCGGGATGATTTCTTCGGAGCCGGGGATCGGCTCGGGGCTGCGACGGCCGCGGGCATCGGGTTCGCCCAGGCGCGTCTCGACCACCTTGACGCCTTCGACCTTACCGTCACCGACAATGGCGATGGGCTGGCGGTTGTAGAGGAATTTCACCCCTTCTTCCTTGGCGTTCTTCACTTCCTTGCGCGAGCCCGGCATGTTTTCTTCGTCGCGACGATAGGCACAGGTCACCGACTTGGCGCCCTGGCGGATCGAAGTACGGTTGCAGTCCATCGCCGTGTCGCCGCCGCCAAGG
The DNA here is from genome assembly GCF_047303955.1 of Pseudomonas sp. Pseusp88. Classification (NCBI taxonomy): domain Bacteria; kingdom Pseudomonadati; phylum Pseudomonadota; class Gammaproteobacteria; order Pseudomonadales; family Pseudomonadaceae; genus Pseudomonas; species Pseudomonas sp. Pseusp88. Next base: position 123,768 of record NZ_JBGLYM010000019.1, read on the forward strand.
ACCACGACCTTCTTGCCCTTCATGTCGACAAAATCATCAGCCGACTTTTCAAAGCCCAGGTTGCGGTTGACGTTGGCAATGAGGAAATCCAGGGCATCGTGCACGCCCGGCAGCTCTTCACCGGCAAAGCCGCCTTTCATGTAGGTGTAGGTGCCCATGCCCATGAACACGGCATCGAACTCAGTGAGCAGTTGCTCGACGGTAATGTCCTTGCCGACTTCGGTATTGAGGCGGAACTCGATACCCATGCCGGTGAAGACTTCACGGCGATGGCTCAGCACGGTTTTTTCCAGCTTGAACTCGGGGATACCGAAGGTCAGCAGGCCGCCGATTTCCGGGTTCTTGTCGAACACCACTGGCGTCACACCGCCGCGCACCAGTACGTCAGCGCAGCCCAGGCCAGCAGGACCGGCGCCGATAATGGCGACGCGCTTGCCGGTCGGCACGACCTTGGACATGTCCGGACGCCAGCCCATGGCGAACGCGGTGTCCGTGATGTACTTCTCCACCGAACCGATGGTCACTGCGCCAAAACCGTCGTTCAGGGTGCAGGCACCCTCGCACAGACGATCCTGCGGGCACACGCGGCCGCAGACTTCCGGCAGGGTGTTGGTCTGGTGGGACAGTTCGGCGGCGGCGAGGATATTGCCCTCGGACACCAGCTTGAGCCAGTTGGGAATGAAGTTGTGCACCGGGCACTTCCATTCGCAATACGGGTTACCGCAGCCCAGGCAACGATGAGCCTGGTCGGCGGACTGCTGAGGCTTGAACGGTTCGTAGATTTCGACGAACTCTTTCTTGCGCTGACGCAGCAGCTTTTTCTTCGGATCTTTACGTCCGACTTCGATGAACTGGAAGTCGTTACTCAGACGTTCGGCCATTCTCTGGAACCTCTACGGGCAGCTTCAAGCTATAAGCTTCAAGCTGCAAGAATCATGATCGCAGGCATCTCGCGCACTGCTGTTAACTTGCGGCTTGAAGCTTGCCGCTCGCAGCTGCTGTTATTGCGGATTCGCCGTGGTGCTGGAGAGCAACGACTTCAGGCTGGCAGCCTTGGGTTTGACCATCCAGAAGCGGCGCAGGTAGTCGTCCAGGTTTTCCCAGAGATTACGCCCCCACTCGCTGTCGGTTTCCGCGACGTACTCAGCCAGAACGCCTTCCAGGTGAGTGCGATAAGCCTCCATCGCCTCGCCGCTGATCCGCTGGATTTCCACCAGTTCGTGGTTGACCCGGTCAACGAAGGTGTTGTCCAGATCGAGCACGTAGGCGAAACCACCGGTCATGCCGGAACCGAAGTTGTAGCCGGTCTTGCCCAGTACGCAAACGAAACCGCCGGTCATGTATTCGCAGCAGTGGTCGCCGGTGCCTTCCACGACTGTGTGAGCACCGGAGTTGCGCACGGCAAAACGCTCGCCTGCGGTCCCTGCGGCGAACAGCTTGCCGCCAGTGGCGCCGTACAGGCAGGTGTTGCCGATGATGGCGCTGTCCTGCGTTTTGAACGGGCTGCCTTTAGGCGGAACGATGACCAGCTTGCCGCCGGTCATGCCCTTGCCGACGTAGTCGTTGGCGTCGCCTTCCAGGTACATGTTCAGGCCGCCGGCGTTCCACACGCCGAAGCTCTGCCCGGCAGTACCGGTGAAGCGGAAGGTGATCGGCGCCTTGCTCATGCCCTGGTTGCCGTGCAGCTTGGCGATTTCGCCAGAGATGCGGGCACCGATGGAGCGGTCGCAGTTGCAGATATCCAGCGCGTAGTCGCCGCCACTGAGGCTTTCGATGGACGACTTGGCCAGCTCGACCATCTTCTCGGCCAACAGGCCCTTGTCGAACGGCGGGTTGCGGTCGACCAGGCTGAACTGCGGCTTGTCGGCAGGGATATGATCGCTGCCCAGCAGAGGTGTCAGGTCCAGGTGGTGTTGCTTGTCGGTTTCGCCCGGCAGGATTTCCAGCAGATCGGTACGCCCGATCAGCTCTTCCAGGGAACGTACGCCCAGCTTGGCCAGCCACTCGCGGGTTTCTTCGGCCACATAGGTGAAGAAGTTGATCACCATGTCGACGGTGCCGATGTAGTGGTCCTTGCGCAGCTTGTCGTTCTGGGTCGCTACGCCGGTGGCGCAGTTGTTCAGATGGCAGATACGCAGGTATTTGCAACCCAGTGCGATCATCGGGGCAGTACCGAAGCCGAAGCTTTCCGCACCGAGGATGGCCGCCTTGATCACGTCCAGGCCGGTTTTCAGGCCGCCATCGGTCTGCACACGGACCTTGCCGCGCAGGTCGTTGCCGCGCAGGGTCTGGTGGGTTTCGGCCAGGCCGAGTTCCCACGGAGCGCCCGCGTACTTGATGGACGACAGCGGCGACGCACCGGTGCCGCCGTCATAGCCGGAAATGGTGATCAGGTCGGCGTAGGCCTTGGCCACACCGGCGGCGATGGTGCCAACGCCGGCTTCTGCCACAAGTTTCACCGACACCAGCGCAGCCGGGTTGACCTGTTTGAGGTCAAAGATCAGCTGCGACAGGTCTTCGATGGAATAGATATCGTGGTGCGGCGGAGGCGAGATCAGGGTCACGCCCGGCACGGCATAGCGCAGCTTGGCGATCAGGCCGTTGACCTTGCCGCCTGGCAGTTGCCCGCCTTCGCCCGGCTTGGCGCCCTGGGCAACCTTGATCTGCAGCACGTCGGCGTTGACCAGGTATTCCGGGGTGACGCCGAAACGGCCAGTGGCGATCTGCTTGATCTTGGAGCTGCGGATGGTGCCGTAGCGCGCCGGATCTTCGCCGCCCTCACCGGAGTTGGAGCGCGCGCCCAGACGGTTCATGGCCTCGGCCAGGGCTTCGTGGGCTTCCGGCGACAGGGCGCCGAGGGAAATCCCGGCAGAGTCGAAGCGCTTGAGGATCTGCTCCAGCGGCTCGACTTCTTCCATGGCCAGCGGTTGCTCGGCGGTCTTGACCTTGAACAGGTCGCGGATCATCGACACCGGGCGCTCGTCGACCAGTGCGGTGTATTCCTTGAACTTGCTGTAGTCGCCCTGTTGCACCGCGGCTTGCAGGGTCGCGACCACGTCAGGGTTATAGGCGTGGTATTCACCGCCGTAGACGAACTTGAGCAGGCCGCCTTGCTGGATCGGCTTGCGCGGGCTCCAGGCTTCGGCGGCCAGGGCTTTCTGCTCGGCTTCAATATCGACGAAACGCGCACCCTTGATGCGGCTCGGCACGCCACGGAAGCTCAGGTCGCAGACTTCCTCGGACAGGCCGATGGCTTCGAACAGCTGCGCACCACGGTACGAAGCGATGGTCGAGATGCCCATCTTCGACAGGATCTTGAGCAGACCCTTGGTGATGCCTTTGCGGTAGTTCTTGAACACTTCGTAGAGATCGCCCAGCACTTCGCCGGTGCGGATCAGGTCGCCCAACACTTCGTAGGCCAGGAACGGATAGACCGCCGAGGCGCCGAAGCCGATAAGCACGGCAAAGTGATGCGGGTCGCGAGCAGTGGCGGTCTCGACCAGGATGTTACTGTCGCAGCGCAGGCCTTTCTCGACCAGACGGTGGTGCACGGCACCGGTCGCCAGGGAGGCGTGGACCGGCAGCTTGCCCGGTGCGATATGACGGTCGCTGAGAACGATCTGGGTACGCCCGGAACGCACGGCTTCTTCAGCCTGATCGGCGATGTTGCGCACCGCGGCTTCCAAGCCAACACCTTCCTCGTAGTTGAGGTCGATGATCTGGCGCTCGAAACCCGGACGTTCCAGGTTCATCAGCGAGCGCCACTTGGCCGGGGAAATGACCGGCGAGCTGAGGATCACGCGGGAGGCGTGCTCTGGCGATTCCTGGAAGATGTTGCGCTCGGCACCGAGGCAGATTTCCAGGGACATGACGATTGCTTCGCGCAGCGGGTCAATCGGCGGGTTGGTGACCTGGGCGAACTGCTGGCGGAAATAATCATAAGGCGAGCGCACACGACGCGACAGCACGGCCATTGGCGTGTCATCGCCCATGGAGCCGACCGCTTCCTGACCCTGCTCACCCAGCGGACGCAGGACCTGATCACGCTCTTCGAAGGTGACCTGGTACATTTTCATGTACTGCTTGAGCTGATCCGGGCTGTAGAACGCCGAACCGTGGTCGTGGTCGTCGATGGTGGCCTGGATGCGCAGGGCATTCTTGCGCAACCACTGCTTGTACGGGTGGCGCGACTTCAGGCGGTTGTCGATCGCATCGGTGTCGAGGATCTGGCCGGTTTCGGTGTCCACGGCGAAGATCTGGCCCGGACCGACACGGCCCTTGGCGATGACGTCCTCAGGCTTGTAGTTCCACACGCCGATTTCCGACGCCAGGGTGATGTAGCCGTTGGTGGTAGTGACCCAACGCGCCGGACGCAGACCGTTACGGTCGAGCAGGCACACCGCGTGGCGACCTTCGGTCATCACGACGCCGGCCGGGCCGTCCCACGGTTCCATATGCATCGAGTTGTACTCATAGAACGCCCGCAGATCGGGGTCCATGGTCTCGACGTTCTGCCATGCTGGCGGAATGATCATGCGCACGCCACGGAACAGGTCGATGCCGCCGGTGACCATCAGCTCAAGCATGTTGTCCATGCTCGAGGAGTCGGAGCCTACGCGGTTGACCAGCGGGCCCAGCTCATCGAGTTCCATCAGGTCGTTGGCGAACTTGGTGCGACGGGCCTGGGCCCAGTTGCGGTTGCCGGTGATGGTGTTGATCTCGCCGTTGTGGGCGAGGAAGCGGAACGGCTGCGCCAACGGCCATTTCGGCAGGGTGTTGGTGGAGAAACGCTGGTGGAACACGCAGATCGCGGTTTTCAGGCGCTCATCGCTCAGGTCCGGGAAGAAGGCCGTCAGGTCGGCCGGCATCATCAGACCTTTATAGATAATGGTCTTGTGCGAAAAGCTGCAGATGTAATGCTCGGTGTCAGCGGCGTTGGACACCGACGAACGGCGACGCGCACTGAACAGTTTGATCGCAAATTCCTGATCGCTGAGCCCTTCGCCACCGATGAATACCTGCTCGATCTTCGGCAGGCGCTCCAGGGCCAGGCGGCCGAGTACGCTGGTATCGATCGGCACCTGGCGCCAGCCGATCAGATCCAGGCCTTCGGCGAGGATTTCACGGTTCATGTTTTCGCGCGCGGCTTCAGCCTTGGCGTCATCCTGATTGAGGAAGACCATGCCGACCGCGTACTGGCGCGGCAGCTCTTTGCCGAAGTGCTCGGTGGCAACGGCGCGCAGGAACATGTCGGGTTTTTGAATCAACAGACCGCAACCGTCGCCGGTCTTGCCGTCAGCGTTGATCCCACCACGGTGGGTCATGCAGGTCAGGGCTTCAATAGCCGTCTGCAACAGATGATGACTGGGCTCGCCTTGCATGTGAGCAATGAGGCCGAAACCACAGTTATCCTTGAATTCATCCGGATGGTACAGACCTGCTTTCATAGACACTTTCTCACCAGGCTGCCTCTCTGAGAGGCAAATTTCTTTTCAATTCAACCGGTTACCATCCACGCTGAACGTTCGCCAGCTTTGCGGGGGCAAATGGGAGGTCATTGTACACAGCGACACAAAGGCCCACAAATTTTACGACGAAGCGTCGTAAATTCGTGTCGCATTTATGAAAGTTTTACAGGCGGATTCCGTGCTAGTCAAAGTCCTTTTGGGTGATTCTGACTAACGCATCCTGGATTTGACATGTGTCTGTAACGCAGACACCACAAGGCGCGCTACCGGAAAGCAGCGCGCTCGTGGGCAATTCAGGAGAGCTGGGTGAGCGACCTGGGTAAGGTCGCTGCGACATCAGCGAGTGGCGCCGAGTTCCTGTTGGATACTGGCGACAGTACGGGGCCAAGGTTTACCAGCCTGAACCTTGGCTGGCAAGACCTTGATGGCGGCCAGGGCGGCAGCGCGGTCGGAAAAGCTACCGTAAGTCACGACATACAAGGGTTTGCCCTGTAGCGTTTTCTTGAAATAACGATACTCGCCGCCCTGCTCGGCCACGTAAGCCTGAGCGGTAGCTTCGGAGCTGGTGCCGAGAATCTGCACGACATAATGGCCTGGTGCCTGGCTGCTGTACCAGTTACCGCCCGCAGCCGGCTTGGCAGCGGCCGCTGGCTTCTCGGCCGGCTTCGGTGCTGGCTTGGCCGTGGCGACCTGCACAGGGGCTGGGGTCGGCGCAGGAGCCGGCTTGGCCGCCGGAGCAGGCGCAGGCGTTGGA